>CAXHHS010000147.1:0-10966 GCA_964015645.1 uncultured bacterium | reverse complement strand
GAATGGAATACCTTTGGCCGAAAAATGTTCGACACAAATGATAAGCTCCTTTCCCGCCGTCATTTTGCGATTCGCGCAGACGAAGGAAAAATTTGGATTCGAGATGCCGAAAGTAAAAATGGCACTTATATAAAACTCAAAAATCAAATAGAATTAAAAGACGGGTATTGTTTTCGAATCGGAAAACAATTTTTCAAATTTAAGCTGAAAACAGCCCGGCAAGATTCCGGTATTCAAACGACTGCAAATAGCGTTATTTACACATCAAAGATTACGCCAATGCCGCCGGAGCCTGGGCTTCAACCGGAGCAAAAACCACGGAAAAAAACCGGTGAACCTTCGGTAACATTTAAAGACCTGGGGAAAACATTTCCGATGCAAACAGGCCAAACAATATGCCAAATTGCCGAGAAGAATAATCTTTTCAAAGGCGAATGTCACATGGGAACTTGCGGAACCGATCCCATTCGAATTATCGAAGGCGCGGAAAATTTGAATGCAATGGAAAAACGCGAGCATATGACGTTAAAGATGTTTCAATTGAACCCCAAAACTCACCGAATGGCATGTGTTGCAAAACCCACCGGGCCGGTTGTTGTAGAAATTGTCGAAACGGAGGAATTTTAAATGTTATCCTCTTTAATTGGCAAAGTTATCGATCACAAGTATGAAATTATCAAAGCCCTCGGCAAAGGGGGAATGGGAACGGTTTATAAAGCCCGGAACATTAAAATTGATCGAATTGTCGCCTTCAAAATTATGGAGCCGGAATTATTCCAGAACAACAGCGATGCCATTGAAATGTTTTTGAATGAAGGCAAAGCACAAGCGCGATTGGAGCATCCCAATATCGTTCATATTTATGATTCCGATTCGGAAAGCGAGATCGGTTTATATATTGTGATGGAATACGTGGAAGGCGAATCATTGAGTAAACATATTGCCAAACAGGGAGGCCGGCTTGCACTGAAAGAGGCTTTGCTAATCTTTAAACAGATTTTAAACGCCATTCGATACGCCCACCAGAAAAGCGTTCTTCATCGCGATATTAAGCCCGGGAATATATTAATTGATCGCGCCGGTAAGGTTAAAATCATGGATTTCGGTTTGGCCAAAGTTCAGTTGTATTTCGGGGATACCGATGCCTTTGCCGGGGGAACCCGGGGATACGCTCCGCCGGAGCAGTTTGACTTAATGGAAAAAACCGATCACCGCAGCGACATCTACTCTTTGGGCGCAACACTTTATACCATGCTAACGGGAAAAACGCTCGCAGCGGATAAATTTGATGCTTCTCTTTCTTCGGCGGTCGCTGCGTTCATCAAAAAGGCCTTGCAAAAAGAACCTGGCAACCGTTATCAATCGATTGAGGAAATGTTACAGGCTATCAAAAGAATCGAACAATCGGGTTCCATAGCGCAGCAAAGTAAGCCAGCGAAAGATACTGAATCATCCGCAGGTTTTAAAGTACCACCGGTACTCTCAGAAGAAACTCAGGATAATGTTGAAGATTTAACCAAAACATCTTTGGATGCCCAGGTTCCCCAGTCGCAGCCGCTGGCGAAAAAGCCATCCAAACAACCGGAAGCTCGACAACCTGTTGCCAGAAAAAGCCATCGCTCAAATCTGAGAAAAGCCGGGCTTACCAGTTTGATAATCATTTTGCTGATAGCTATTAGCATACCGCTATATCTTTATTTCCAACATCAGGAGGTCTCCTCTCCAACTCAAAAGAAAATTGTGCCTCAAAATAAAAATACGCTACCAAAACATTCTCCGGTTATTGACGAAATTTTATCAATTAAAACCACAAAAAACCTCTTACAGCATTTGGATAAAAGCCAAAAGCAGGGAGACTTAATTACTGGCAACCGAAAAGATTTTACCAATGTTAAAAAGGGTGTTTATGTTATTATTTGCGATTCGTTTGAAGTAACCGATGTGCTGATGTTAAACCAAACGAAATTCGTTAGCCTGCGCCAAAATAAAGAGATTAATCCCGGAACAGCTTACAAAGGCAAACGAATGATTTGGATGCAGGTATTTGAATAAAGAACAAATTTACGCATCTCGTGAGATAGAGTCAGCTCTGTCATTGCGAGGCGTTTTCTGCCGAAGCAATCCCATTTCAGACAGAGAAAATTGCCTCGATACTTTGCCTACATAAGAAAATTGTGAGGAGTAAGTTTATGATTACAAGTATGAGATTTATACCTAAGATTGTACTCCTTTTACTGCTAAACCTTCCCATATTTTCCCAGCAAATATTAGATGAGATGGAAATAGATGATATTTCCGATTCGCCGGAAATTCAAAGAATTATTAATCGTGAACCTGACCAGGGATTGCTGGTCGTATCTTCCCAATTGCCGTCATTAGAATTCAGCTCCAATAATACGATATTTAAAACAGAAGAGATTGAACCGGGTAAATGGTATCTTTATGTAACGCCCGGAACCCATATCATCAGTTTTCAGGCCAAAGGTGTTATTTCCCAGCGGCAGCGTTTTTTCTTTGAGCCTAAAAGCGTTAAAGGCGTTAAGGTTCGCATTATTGCTTCTACCAGCGTTGTTTTGGATATCCAAAGCGATCCCGAAAACGCTCAAGTTTACCTGAATGGAGAATTTTATGGAACTACGCCCTTTGTCGGGAAATTATTATCCCGCCGTTATACCCTGGAATTAAAAAAAGACCGCTACCTGTCCCATACGGAAGAGGTTATCCTGCTGCCCGGGGAAAATACCGAGATCAGGGCGACGTTAGAGCGAGACCCTAATGCCAAATTTACCATGCTGGTGATAAAGAGCGATCCGGCAGGTGCAGCCGTGCTGTTGGATGGCAACGCCGCCGGGCAAACGCCGCTAACGCTGCCGGATATTTCTCCTGGCACTCATACGATAGAAATAACCGCAGACCAACACCAACCCTACCGCCAAACCCTCCGGCTTGTCGATGGCGAATCTCGTGAGCTTGCAGTTGATCTAAAACGAATATTTTCACTCAGTATCGCCTCCGCCCCGGCAAGCGCGGCTGTTTTTATTAACGGCCAGACTGAAGGCAATACGCCGTTTACCCGGCAGGTTATCGAAGGCGACCGCTTGAACATTCGCTTGCAGCTGAGCGGGTACCAGGATTGGCAAAGAACCATAACTGTGAGGCAGGATGAAACTTTACAGGCAGCAATGCAGCCCGTTCCAATCGCTGAGGATAAAAAATCATCTTCCAAGACGTGGCTTTGGATTGCCGGCAGTGGGGCGGTATTGGGTGGGGCAGTGGTTTTTTTGTTATCCGGATCCTCTTCCACACCTCCACCGAATGGGCCAGAGTCATTACCGGAACCAGGGGCGATTTGGCCGCCGCAATAATAATAAATAGAATTGAAAATGATCGCTACTTTAACACACAGACTATAGAGGGTTTTACGAGCTAACTTCAGAACATCACAGGTAAATTTAGTATAAGGCGTAAGACATGATAAAGCATTATCTTATTATCTTTGTATGCTGGTTATTCCATCAAATTATAATCCCTATCGGATATGCCCAAACACCTGTTGATGGAGAAAATAAATACCGGCTGGCTGCTCTGAATCCGCTTGCGAATTCACTTGATACCTTAACCTACAATGCCGGCAGAGGCGTATGGGTGGCAGATAACCCCGATCTTGACAATGATGGCAAACCGGAAATTTTGGTAACCGATTATCAGAAGGGTGGACGAATATTTGTATATGAAGTAATAGATAATGATGTTTTAGAATTGGCTTGGGTATCTAAAACACTAAGTAATACGCTTGGTGGAGGGTTTACACCACGCTCTGTTACTACCGGTGACTTTGATAATAATGGCCGCCAGGAGATTATTTTTCAAATCGGTTATTTTTTTAGCGACACTTTAGAATTTGCTAATAGAGGTATCTATTTTTACGAATGGACAGGAAATGATAACGATTACGGTGATGAGCCGATTCACAAAATAACTTATGAATCTATAGATTCTAATTTCGTGGCTACGAGTGTCGGAAGAACCGAAAGCGGTTTAAGAGTTCAGGATATTGATGGCGATAGCCGGAACGAACTACTTTTTCCGCCGCGTGCTTTTAGCTTTAGCGTCGCCAAATTATACATTTTAGAAGTCGAGTCGGGCACGTTCGATGGAGGCAATGTATTTATTGAAAATGAGTATATTTACGAAGAGATGGTACAACCGCCTATTATTGCACCTGATGGTTATGTCCCGGTCGGAACCGAAATTGGAGATGTGGATAATGATGGCTTCGATGAAATTATTGTAGCCGGATGGAATAATATTGCTGCCGGAGCAGGTCTCGGGTTTATTCAAATTGACGGCCCGGATTCTTATACCCCCGGCAGTATTGTTCCGTTAGCGGATTTTAGTGCATTTATTGTCAAAGCAAAACCGCTCTTTACAATGGTCAACGGTAATCCGGTAATCTATCTTAATGGCACCGACGCAGCTACCGAGAATAGCAAAATATGGATTATAGAAAATATTATTTCTGATGCATCAGTTAGTTCTGCGAATATTAAAGAGTTATTTACTAATGTGGGTTTTTGGGGCGCATGGGATTTAGGAGATCAGGATCATACAACCGCAAGCACAGGTGATGGTTTTGATTTGTATTTATATGGTGGCGGCGGTCGATTTTTAGATATCGAATATAATGGCTTTGGAGATGTTGCAGATAGCAATAGCTATGAAATAACGCAAATTTTTGATCTAGAAAAAATATATGATAATGTTAACGGCCTGTTTAATGATGTTTTTACATACCCGGGCATGGATCTTGATAGAGATGGAAACAGAGACCTTGTTGCAAGCTATAAAGGTAGTTTCCTTGATACATTAAATGGTGTATCGCAAAATTTGAACGGAAGACATGTTTTTTTCTTCGAATGGGGGGATTCTACTAAATCGGTAGACTTTTTATGTGAAGGCTTTCCCCCCAATGCTTCTACAACTAATCCCAGCAATGTTAGTACGGCTTCTGCCACCCTCAATGGTATAATCAATCCGAATGGCGCTGAAACAGAGATCTTTTTTGAATACGGTATAACCACAGAATATGGCAATATTATTCCTGCAAATGAAAGCCCTCTAAACGGAACAAGTCCTGTTTTAGTTCATGCGGATATCAGTGGGCTTTCTGAAAATACAACATACCATTATCGAGTGGTCGGTACGAATTGTGCGAGAACAACTAATGGTGAAGATCAAGTATTTACAACATCACAAATTTTTATTACCCCACTCTCGATTAGTTTTGGAAATATTACAATTGGCGATACGGCGATGGACACTGTTGTCGTAAAAAACATTGGGGATTCTCTTTTAAATGTTTTTTCGGTTTCTTTAGTTGGGCCTAATTCCGATAAATTCAGTGTTGATACGACTCCTTTCGATTTAAATGGAGGCGATAGTCTACTGTTATCGGTTAATTTTTTACCGGATACGGAAGGCAGCTTCAATGCTTCCCTCAATTTCGTTAGCAATAGGGGGAACGCCAGCGTTTTTCTTTCCGGAAATGGCGTGATTGCCGATATTTCCGTATCGCCTGACACACTCAATTTTGAAGACGTAATGGTTAATGATTCTTCAACAATCAGTCTAATGATTTTAAATGAAGGAACCGATACGCTAAGGGTAAGCGATGTTAGCAGTGATAACCCGGTTTTTGTTATCGGTGTACCGGTTGTTACTCAAAACCGAATCAGCATCTCAAAAAAATTAATAATTGATCCGTTTGATATTGCCCCCGGTGAATCGAAGCTGCTGCCGGTTACTTTTAAACCAATTGCCGTAACGCCATACAGCGGCACACTTACCATCACCAGTAACGACCCGGATGAAAATCCAATAAACATTCCTTTGATTGGAAATGGTGTTCTTCCAGACATTGCTATCGATCCCATCGTTTTGGATTTCGGGAATATCAGGGTTGATTCTATGTCAACATTGAGCATATCCGTAACGAATGTTGGAACCGGTGACCTGAATATCAATGCTTCCCAAATTATGGGCACTGATTCCGCACAATATGCAATTACCGGTGGAGACGGCAGTGTTATTCTGCCTCAAGGCAGTCCTGCTCATGTCATCGATATTACCTTTACACCGACCTCTACCGGGGCAAAATTGGCTTTTCTAAGAATATTTAGTGATGACCCGGATGAGAATCTTTTTGATGTCCCACTCAGTGGAAACGGGGTTGCGCCTACCATATCCCTTGATCCATCCGGGCTGGATTTTGGCAATGTCGTTGTCGATTCAATGGCGACGATGCCACTGATTGTTTCTAACCTGGGAAATCTCAGTCTAACTATCAGCGATACCGCAATTGTCGGGAACGACGCCAGCCAATTCTCCATTTCCGAAATTTCGCCCTTGCCTTTCAGTATATCTCCCCAGGAGAGTGATACAATTATGATTACCTTTAGGCCCGGTTCATTCGGCGCAAAGAGCGCTATGTTGCAAATTGTAAACAACGATCCTTTTGCAAATTCGGTGAGTATTGATTTGAATGGTATCGGTTCAAATCCGGGAATTGCGGTGAACCCCCTTGAATTGAATTTTGGAGATGTAGTAGTTGACTCTATGGCGGCGAAAGCAATTGTAGTTTCCAATTTGGGTAATTCGAATTTAACTGTGAACGATGTTAGCATTGTAGGAACCGATGCCAATCAGTTTGCAGTGGTGAGTATTCCTTCCCTGCCGTTTATTATCCCACCTACAGGGAATGATACCATCCTGATACAATTTACCCCGGTTTCTCGCGGTTCAAAAACCGCCACTTTGCAAATTTTAAATGATGATCCAAATAACAATCAGTTGGTTGTTCCGCTTAGTGGTACCGGGTTCGCTGAGGATAACAATTTGCCCCCTACCGCCCCGGCAAACCTTTTAGCAAGTGCGATCTCCTCTTCGCAAATCGACTTAAATTGGGAATTAAGCACTGGCAATCCGGAGAAATACTATGTTTATCGTTCACTAACTTCGGGGGGAGGATTTAGCATAATTGATTCGGTTGATCATCCTTCCAATAGCTATAACGATGTCGGGTTAGCTTTTTTAACGATCTATTTTTACCATATATCTGCTATCAACCAATGGGGAGAATCGCCATTTTCCAACGAAGCCAATGCCACAACCTTAAACAATGAAACCCGGGTCGGGGAGCCGGTTTATGCTGCTTTAGCCAGCCCGGGAGAGGCGACAGACATTCGCAGCATTATTACCGCTACCGCCGGTGTTCAAAATGCCCAATTACGCTACCGCCAAAGCGGAACGTTTAATTTTACTTCTGTGGTTATGCAAGTGGAAAGCGGGGATGTTTACCTCGGAGAAATTCCCGCTGCCGCCGTTCAAGCGCCGGGTGTGGAATTTAAGATTTCCGTCACCGATGGTTCAAGCACAACCACAGAATCTGCTTTAAACTACCTAGGCATTATTTTATCCGGTGGAACCTCAAATACCAATGCTCAGCCAACCGGTAATACAGTCTCCGGTTACCGCCTGTTTTCCGTGCCTTTGGATTTGGACAATGAATCCCCGCAAGCGTTTTTAGCCGCCAATGCCTCCCTGGGCAGCTACGATAACACCCGTTACCGCTGGTTTGATGTAACAAACACCAGTTTACGAGAATATCCCGATGTCGATAATGTAGCACCAGGCAAAGGGTTTCTGTTTATCACCAATCTCCCCGACATCCGTTTTAATTCCGGCAGTGGGCGAACCATTTCTACGGTAGAACGGTTTGCAATAAACTTACCCGCCGGTTGGAGTTTAATCGGCAATCCTTTCAATTTTAATATTCCCTTCGACAGCCTGTCGGTTTCCGCCGGCACTTTTGAGCTATGGCAGTTTGCGGGGGCCTGGAGTCAAAACACCAGTGGATTAGAACCCTGGAAAGGCTATGCCATCGAAATGAGCCAGGCGGCGGAATTTCGCATTCGCCCTGGGGTGGCCGGTTTAAACACCGCCGCCAGCATGTTTGATATTGCCAACAACGATGCCCAAAACTGGCTGATTCAAATTACCGCCGAGACTGCGTATAGCCGGGATCATTTCAATTTTGTCGGGCAGGATGAGCGGGTAACCAATAATTCTGCTGCGCTAAACCTCCATGAACCGCCGCGACTGCCGCAACAGGTTTCCACCGTTTTTATCGACAAAAACTCCGGCGAATATTTGACCACCGATATTCGCCAACCATCGCAAGAAGGGCATGCCTGGGAGTTTTACTGCCATATCGATCCGCAAGAGGAAAACCTTACTTTACGTTTTGACGGTTTGGCAACAATTCCCGCTCAATTCGACGCTTTTCTTATCGATATAAAGACCAATACTGCCTACCCGCTATACGATAGCGCTCCGATTGCCTTCATCACTCATGGCGACGCTCAAAGAGCATTCCGGCTGGCAGTTGGCACAAAAGCATTTTTGGCGGGAGAAGCCGGGGAAGCCGAATTATACCCTACGGCATTCGAACTTTATCAAAACTTTCCTAATCCTTTTAACCCTGCCACTCAAATTGAATATACGATTCCACAAACGGCTCATGTAGAATTGGTTGTATATAACAGCACCGGTCAAAAAGTAGCGGTTCTCACGAACGATATTAAAAATGCCGGAAGACATGCTGTGATATGGAATACAAATGGATTGCCATCGGGTATTTACTTCTACCGAATTCACGCAGAAAAATTTATTAAAATAAAAAAGTGCTTATTGGTAAAGTGATATGACGATTTTTACGGCATCCAACCTGCTTCGGATTGTTTTATTTTTTCTCATCCTTCCCCTTTCTGCCCAACAAATTTTAAATGAAATGGAAACAGAAGACATTTCCCATCTTCCGGAGATAAAAAGCATTATTGTACGAAATCAGGGGGAAGGAGCTTTAATTGTCAAGTCTCAAATCTTAAATTTGACATTCGAATCCAATAACATTATTCATGATGTAGAACAGCCGGAAACAGGTCGTTGGATCGTTTATCTAAAACCCGGCACCCATCGCCTCAAGATCAGCGCAGAGGGATATCTTTCCGCGCGACTTCGTTTGCATCTTAAAGCCAGAGACGTTAAAGGCATTATGGTTCGAGCAATCCTCTCCGAAGCTGTTGATAATAAAAGAGATACGATTGAGGTGAACACAAGGCAGCGGCCCCGCTCGCAAGAAACCGGTATCATCTATATAAAATCTCAACCGGAGAAAGCAGAAATTTATTTGGATAACAAACTGATGGGAACTTCTCCTCACACTATCTTGGATGTACCAATTGGAGAGCACATTGTAAAAGTAAAATGGAATGAAGAAAACGAATCGGAAGAGATTGTAACCGTTCAGCCGGACGAAACCATACAGTTAACCTACGATATTAGTGATTTGAAATATGTGAAGGGTAAAATTATAGTGATGTCGAATCCGTTAGAGGCGGATATTTATTGGAACGGCCAATTGAAAGGAAAAACGCCGCTGATCATTGATGATATTAAACCGGGTAAATATGAAATCATCGCAGCAAAAAATGCTGTTTTAGCCCTTCCGCAAGAAATACTAATTCGAAGTAATCATAGAGAAACCGTATCAATAGATTTGGAAGATAACGGAATAAATTTGGCTTACACTTTAGAAAAAATTTCACCAAAAATTCGTAATGCCCAATTTTATTTCAGCCAAAAAGAACTTAACACCCAATTTTATTTCAACAATCTTTATGTAGATAGATCGGTTAATTATGAAAAAGATTTTAATCCCACTGATTTTATCAATTCCAAATACCTTTCGCTAAACGATGGTTTTCAGTTAGCAGTGATAGTGGGTAAAAAATTTGATTTTATACCGTTAAAAGAACTTAAAAAAGATTCGAGTTTAGCAGGGAATTTGGATTTTCAAGAATTGCGCCTGGAAATAATTCCCATTCGAAATGGCCGGGTTTATTTTAATGGTATTTTTATTGGGAAGGGGACATCGGTTATTAATGATGTATCAATGTTTGCAAAAAACCCTTATTTGTATCTATATAATCGCTGGAATGAACTGTTGTGTTTAAAGGGCAATGTAGCGTACGTTCTCAAAAAAAACTTCCAAAACAACCAGGTTATAGATTTCGCAAATGAATCATTCTCAAAAATCAAAGTATCTATTTCGCCGGGAAAATTTGCGATGGTTATTAATAAATTCTCTCGAGTGACCAATATAAAAGAACTATATTTGTCTCCCGGAAAACACGAGATAACGATTTTTTCTCACCATTCTTCAAAACAATCGAATACCCACCAGGTAATGTTCGAAATAGAAGAAGGGAAAAGTTATAGTTTAAACCATAAGTTTTAGGCCGTTCCAAAAAATTAAATATCCGAAAGCTTTCTTTAAGTGTAATAAAAGCAACTAGCTTTTGAGCGAATAAAAACAGGCGAAAGCCTTAGCGTTTGCGGATTCATCGTTTAACTCGCACTTTCTCTCTTGCGCTATCCTCCGGTACAGCCCAAATATTTGCAACATTATCGTCGCGTATAAAGGTGAAAATTTCCAGGGAGAGAGATTGGATTTTCTCATCGGCGCTATCTAAAAATTCACTTCGCACTTCTGCAAAATTATAAAAGTTGCTTTGGCCACCATCGGGGTACAAATAAATGATGCCGTTTAATATCAGCCGGTTATCTTTTTGAGTGATCCGCGAAGGGAAATAATATACGGTTGACATCCGCCCTAAATACCGGTAGAACGCCACAAATTGCTGCGGCGAAGCAAAAACAAAATCCGCTTTATCAAAGCCGTGAATTTTTACGGTTGCGGAAAAGTCTTCATCCGCTGGAACATGGGCATCCGGTTCACCGGTCATCCAAATAAAAAACTGGCTGGCAATTCGCTGCTCCCACTTACGGACGAATTTGCGATCTTGCCAATCCGCTGTAATCGAATCCAATTTTACCGGGTGGGAAT
>CAXHHS010000146.1:0-11080 GCA_964015645.1 uncultured bacterium | reverse complement strand
GCTGGTTACAATTCTAACCCGGTTTAAACCAGGCGGCGCGCAACCGTTTTTGAAATTTCCGATAAATGAGATTACAGACAGTTCTATCGGAATTGATGACTTATGGGGAAATGAAGGAAAGCGATTGTTGAAAATGCTGACTTACTTTTCAAGCGAATTTCAATTGGAAAAATGTATTGCGGTTTTGGAACAAACGTTATTGCGACAATTGAAATCGAGTAATCCAGAAAACGCCTTACTACGCGAATCGATCCGCTATATCAGGTTCTCAGAAGGTAATTTGAAGGTAAGCCATTTAGCCAATCATTTAGGCATAAGCGAACGCCACTTGCGAAATATTATAAAATCCAGAATTGGGCTTGGCCCCAAACAATTCTCCCGGGTGGAACGGGTGACAAGGCTCGTTCGAATGGCAAATTCCAATGCCCGGGAAGGATGGGCCGGTTTAGCAATTAGCGCCGGATATTACGATCAAGCGCACATGATTGATGAGTTCCGAACTCTCATAGGCGACAGCCCGGAGGCTTTTGTAAAGCGAATGAAACAAGTTTAAGCAAAACGATATCGAGTTCCGTTTTTTCCAATACAATCATTTTTGAAGTCGCTATATTGGGGTAAAAAATCGTCAAAAACAGCGAGGTGAATGATGAATCGTTTTACCAGGTATTGCACAGTTTTGTCTTTATTGGTCTTCAGCAGTATTTTTTGCCAGGAAGGGAAATTGAAGACCGTAAAAATTGGCCTTAAACACGGCTCCGAAAATGAGCTGGAAGTCAAAACCAAAGCGAAATTGCAACAGCTTTTAAAAACTTATGACCTTTCAAAATGGGTGTTTACCGATACTGTCGTTATCGAAACCGGGGTGATTCCCCATAGCCATCCGGTTCTGACGATCAACACACGAGATCGAGATCAAGATATGCTGCTGCTTTCTACTTTTGTTCATGAGCAAATTCACTGGTATGTCGCCAACCGGGATTCAGCGAGGGAAAAAGCCATAAATGAATTCAGGGAAATCTACCCCAATATACCCGCCGGTAGAAAGGAAGGCGGTGCAAGAAACAAGTATAGTTCATATTTGCACCTTATTGTCTGTTATTTGGAATATGAAGGCATGATCGAGCTTGCCGGAGACAAGAAGGGAGAAGAGGCCATCGAATATTGGTCGAATCATCATTATACATGGATATACAAGGAAGTTTTAAATAACGGAGATAAAATTAAACCGGTGTTAAGAAAACATGGGTTTAAAATTTAAAGATTTTTGGGGTTCGTAGTTCAGCCTTTAGGCTGTATACGCCAAAGGCTGAATTACAACTCAAACGCTAATATTTTAGTTTGTACACGCTAAAGCGCGAATTACAGACTCTTATTCCCTTCGTTTACCTTCCTCATCTACACTCATATCACAAACTTTCAAAAATTTAAATTTATTTTTTTGAGTTATTCATATAATCAACGATTATTTATTCCCTATAATTGATGCACTTAAAGATGCAGCAGTGCCAAAAAAGTGTTGGGAAAAACAACACCAGGTTATAAATTAAGCGGATTTACAATATCTTTTTTAAGATACCAATAAACTTTAATTAATTATGGAACAAACTCTGGAAGCAACATCAACGATTAACGGACATAAAAAGCCGCCATTGTTAAAACAGTGGATGCAAGCAAACCCCGATTTACATCCCTACATTCGGCCAAAGGAATGGTTTTTCTTTTTGCAGTTTATTGTAAAATCGCTTAAAACGTATGATGATAAAGAAATCGATTCATATATTGAAGATCAACTGCCGAAGCTGTTTAAAGACGATGTGCCCTTCTCCAAAGTTTCCGATGCGTTTACCTACCTGCGATTTCTTTTATTAAAACATATTTTAGATGATCCCAACACCAGCCAGGAAAATAAAGATCACGGCACGATTCGACTAATATCGTTTTTTGATACGATTTTTAAATTGGTGCGCGACCGCTATCCTGCTGAAGCCGACGGTGTATCGAGCGCTATTTTGCCGGAATCTCCGATAAGTGATGAGCTTACACTGCTTAAATTTCAGATCGAAGAAAACCGCTTTAGCGGAAAAGGCCATTTGGATACGGCGCTGGCACAATGGATTGGATTGGAAAGTGCGCAAGCCTCTTCATTCTCTCGCTGGAAATCCATCGTTCATCCTGATGATTTTAAATCCGTAGAGGACGTTATATATCAATTAGCGCAAAGAAAGCATCCCATTTATGAAATCAAATACCGGTTAAAAAATCGCAGCAGCAACTGGAAAACCGTTGTCGAATTTGGGAAAATCAATTTTGATGAAAAGGGAGTAGCGACTGATTTTGTTGGTGTTATTATTGATAAATCCACCAGCAGCCCGAAAAAAACGATTGATAGCAGTCTGTCCGAAATCTTGGAATATATTTTAGACTCTAAAAAAGATATAACCTTTATTACCGATCAGAATGGCTGCCTGGTGCACGTCTCTCGGTTATTGTTGCGCTATTTAATTAATGATCGCGGGCCGCTGTTCAATTCGCGCACCTGGTTGAATATGGGCGAACCGTTTTTTGAATTACTGGATGACGAAAATAAAGCCATCGCTAAAAATTATTGGAATATGGTTTCCCCGGAATTTGCGCCTTCTAAAAAATTATTATTGAAATTGCGAAGTGATCGTAAAGGCCGGGAAAAAATTGTTGAATTTACGCCGTTGGTATTGGAAAAAAATTTAAAAGCGCCTCATTATGTGTTGTGGGGAAATGCCGTTCCGCGTCGCAAAATTGCCGATGTTTTTAACGAGCGCCTGGCAATTTTAGCAAACCTGGGAAAAGAACTGCCCCAGCTTTCCGATTTAAATTCATTTTACAAAAAGGTTTTGGAAGCCATTCAACAATTAATTCCCAAAGCACAAGCTGCGGCCATTTTAATCAAGTCTCCCAAAGGATTTGAATATGGCATCGGGTTCGGCTATAAAAACGATGTATTGCACAACAAATTGATTTTGGCCCAGGACAGAATTTCACATCTTGAAACAGATAACGGAAAAAACCAGGTTTTCGAAATTGAATTAGTGCAGGATCAGGACATCAAAAATGAAATCTGCGAAAAACTCTCCGAACCGCCATTCAATAAAGCCAGCGTAAACGGAGCGCCGGAAGATGGCGAACACCAGCTCGTTGGGTTGATTAAAGCCGGAAATACGCCTTATGCAATTCTGGAACTAAACACCTTTGGCAGCCGTGAGTATTTTAAAAACAGCGAGTGCAATACATTAAAGTTAGTGCTCCAGCAAGCCTCTGCCGCATTAACTAATCACTTTTTAACCCACCGCCTGCAAGAAAGCGAAGTAAATTATAGCACGGTTTTCGAAAAATCGCCGCTGGCAGTATACATTCTCCAGGATGATGAAGTAAAACTCACTAACGTAAAGTTGTTGCAATTGCTGGGGTTAGAATATGACAATAATGAAAAAATTGATATTTGGAAACTCGTTCACCCGGGCGACTTGTCCGGGTTAAGAAAACAATTAGCACAATTGAATGGCGAACTCGCGTATTCCGAAAAAGAGTTTCGCCTGGTTAACAAATACGGGGAGATCGTTTTTTGCACCGGCATTTTTCAGCACATTCAATATAATAATCGCCCGGCGGTCATGTGCGAGATTTTGGATATCACTCGTATTCGCAAGCTGGAACGCCAGTTGGTACAGGCGCAAAAAATGGAAACGCTTGGCACATTGGCCGCAGATATCGCCCACGATTTTAACAATATTTTAGCAGCAATTATCCCCAGCGCGCAATTAATTATCAATCATCCCGCGCAGTACAAAGTGAATAATGAACGTGCAAAAACGATTTTCCACATGGCGCAAAGAGCGGCCGCGCTAACCCAAAAACTGCTAACCTATTCCCGGGCAGAAATCGAATTGCCACGTGTTTTCAGCCTAAACGACCTGATTCTGGAAACACAGGATATGTTAGATAAAATGACCGGGCCGGCAATTCAAATTCACTATAAGCTGGAAAATCAATTACCACCGGTTAGCGGAGAGTATAATCAATTCGTGCAAATGCTGGTAAACCTGGTAGTTAATGCCCGCGATGCCCTGGCTCGCGGCGGCGATATTCATATTTCTACCAGTCAAAAAATCGTTACTCAAAAAGCTGGTTCTAACCGCGCGCTTTCGCCGGGAATGTATGTGCAACTTGAGGTCAAAGATAACGGAACCGGCATTCCCCGGGAAATTCGCAAACAAATTTTTAAACCGTTTTTTTCGACGCGCGCTTCGGAAGACCGCTCCGGCCTGGGGTTGAGCATCGTTTACGGTATTCTGAAAAAACACGACGGTTACATAATGCTGCAAAGCCTGGAAAACGAGGGTAGTACGTTTAAAATTTACCTGCCGGCCAGCGATGATCTTCCGAAGGAAATAGGGCCGGAAGCTGAATTTATTACGATCCAGGCCCAGCCGAAAGATCGCAAAACCATCCTGATCGTCGATGATGAAAAAAACCTTCGTGATGTATTTAGCGGCATGATTAAATTCTTTGGTTATAATATTTTAGAAGCAAGCTCCGGGAAAGAAGCGATAAAAATCTATCAAGATTTGCAATCTGAAATTGACCTGGTGATTATCGACTACGCCATGCCCGGTATATCCGGCGGGGAAACTTACGAGGCGTTAAAACACATTAATCCCGCCGTGGAAACCCTCCTCTGTACCGGTTATAGCGAAAAAGAAGAAGTCGCAAATCTGGTTAAAAGCGAACATCTCCATCTGCTCCCCAAACCGTTTACGATTGAAACATTAGAGCAAAAGATTAAAGAAGCATTACGAGAAACTCATCCCGGTAACTAAAAGATATTTCATATCTAATATTTATCCCCTATCTTAAACCTAACGGTTGATAATTTTTTTGATAGCTGAACTGTCATAAACTTTATTTGGGAGAATTATGGACAAAATTAAACCTCGTTTTCCGGAAAACGATATTGTCATCACTGTTAAAAACCCTCATCGTGCCGGGGCACTGGGACATTTGCTTTCTGTGATCGGAGAAGAAGGCGGTATTGTTGGTGATATTCATACTCAATTTATTGGGAGAGATCACTCATTCCGAAAATTGACAATATCGGTTTATGATCAGGAGAATTTGCAAGCAATTCAAAAAGCGATAGAGGAAAAAACCGGTGCGGAAATCCTAGAAATCAAAGACCTTGTTTTCGACCGCCATGAAGGCGGCAAGATCCACACCGGCCGCACCCGGAACCTGGAAACGCTGGAAGATTTACGATACATTTATACGCCGGGCGTGGCGCGCGTTTGCAAAGAAATTCAAGCAAAACCGGAGCTTGCCAATCAATATACCGGTATTGGCAACAGCGTGGGTATTTTTACCAATGGCACGCGAGTGTTAGGATTGGGAGATATTGGCCCCGTTGCCAGCATGCCGGTGATGGAAGGAAAAGCGGTATTATACGACCAATTTGTCGGCATTAGCGCAGTACCAATTTTGATCGATAGCAAAGACCCGGATGAATTCATCAATATCGTCGAAAAAATTGCCCCATCCTTTGGCGGGGTTCATTTGGAAGACATTCGCATCCCGGATTGTTTTGCCATTGAAGAAGAGCTAATTCGCCGCTTGCCTAACCCGGTGATGCATGACGATCAACATGGCACGGCAACCGTTTTGTTAGCCGCTGTTTTAAGTGCATTGCGGCAAACGGGACGCGAAGAAGATAAATCGCTGGTATTCACTCAAATCGGGCTTGGCGCCGCCGGATTTGGTATCGCTAAGTTATTGATAGATTATGGGTTTACCGTTATCGGGGTGGATTTGCTGCCGGAATCGCAAAAACGCTTGACGGATTACGGTGGAGAAATTGCCGAGCTGAATGATGCGATGAAAAAAGCGGATGTGGTGATTGCGACAACCGGTGTGGTGGGGTTAATTAAACCGGAGATGGTGCAAAAAGATCAAATTATTCTCTCCCTATCCAACCCCATTCCGGAAATTTTCCCGGAAGATGCCCTGGATGCCGGTGCTGCCTTCGCATCCGATGGCAAAAGTGTTAATAACGCCCTTGCCTTTCCCGGTTTATTTAAGGCGGCGTTACAGGTGAACAGCCCCAAAATCACGGCAAAAATGAAAATTACTGCCGCGAAAGCGATTTCCCAATTGGCACGAAAAGGGGAATTAGTACCCAGCCCGTTTAATCCCCATGTTCACGAAAACGTAATCAAAGCGGTCACATCATTGTTTCCGGCTAAGCTTTGAAAGGTTTGGAACCTTCAAAGCTTAAACCGGTTTGCTCTTATCCAAAACTTCCTCTGCCGTCAAACCATATAACGGTGGTGTTGGGGCGTCCAGCATCGCCAAATACATATAAATTTGCCCGCGGTGATGCACTTCGTGCTCTACCATTGCTCGCAGCCATTTCCATAACGTGATGGGTGTTCCGGCTGGCGTATGGCATTTTTTCTGCAAATCTTCATCGCTTAGCCTTCTGAAAATTGCCATCGATTCCCGGTGCAAATCGGTAATCAATTTTATGACATTATCGTAACCATCCGCCAATTCCTTACCGCAGCCCGGATATTGGCTGGGCTTAAATTGGGCATTTTCCGCATACATAAAACGTTCTATGGTGGCGAGGTGGCGTACAAGATCGCCGAGAGTAAATTTGTCATCTTTATAAGACCAATCGATTTTTTCCGGTGGAATACAGGCAGTCACCCGCAGTGTTCGCTGGCGGATGTTCTCAAAATATTCTAAAAATGGCTGAATTGTCTTTATTTCCATCTTATCCTCCTTTTTAGCTACGAATTTCACGAATTTATCAATATTGGACTTATGAAGAATTGCTTATTTAAATAATTTTGTTCGTAAATGGTTTCTCTTTTACGGGAAACCGGACTATTGAAATAACAGCTATCGCCATTATATATTTTTTCATTATACAGAAGCATATAAATTGGTGTAATTCGTGAAATTAGTAGTTCAAAAAAATCAATCAAATGAAAGTGGAGGCGTTTCGGGAGGAGCGGAGGCGAGGTCATCCTCTTCGCGGATGAGAAGCAAAACAGCGCTTTGCGGCGCGATAAAGTATTTTTGCCCTTCGTATTTGATCTCTACCGCCGCTTTTCGGAGAAATAACGCATAATCCCCGGTTCTTGCTTCCATTGGTAAGTATCGCGGGGTAGAGTCGCTAGTCGAACTCCAGGGTTCATCGCCCAGGGAAGATGGGTCTGCTAACGGAATGCCCGGCCCGGTTTTAATGATATGGCCGCGTAGTACTTCATCTTTATCTTTCACGGTTTGCGGTAAAATTAACCCAACCTCGGTTTTTTCTTCCACTTCATCCAATTTGATGAGCAGCCGGTCTCCGATAACAATTAATTTTTTATCCATTTTCAAATATCCGCTTTACGTGTTTAAACAAGTTTTGAATATAAATGGTCACAACTTTTTTTACTATAGCAAATGTACTTTTAGTTGAGCAACAGCCGTAATTGCTGCGGTTTCCGTTCGTAAAATTTGTTCAGCTAATTTTACAGTTCGAATCCCTTTTTCTTCCGCAATAGAAATTTCCGCTTCCGAGAACCCGCCTTCCGGCCCGATGATAAGAATGATTTTTTTATCTGCATTTAGTTTTAATTTTGGAATTGATTCTGCACGAGCACTTAAATGTGCAATAAAACAATTCTGTACTTCGGATATAGATAGTTGGTATAACCAATCCCGAAAGGGTAGGGGAGAGCGTAATTGAGGAAGATACGCCTGTTTACTTTGTTTAATTGCACTGATAGAAATTTTCTGTAAGTGATTGTATTTAAAGGTTTTGATCTCAGTGAATTGTGTGAGTATCGGTTGAATTACCCCTACGCCCAATTCCGTTAATTTTTCAACAGCCCAATCCATTCGATTTGGGCGAATAGTAGAAATCGCCACAGCTATGTTTTGTTCCGGCGGAATGGGGATGTTTTCAATATCTTGAATTTGACAGGTAACTGACTGTGCCGAAAATCCCCTAATATTGCCGGTTGCAATTAGCCCACTACCATTTGTCAATGAAATCGGTTCGCCGGATTTTTTCCGAAAAACCCTTTTTACGTGATGGCTTTCTTCCGGGGAAAGATTAACTTCTGTTGAATTTGAGATGAGGGTTGGGCAGTAGAATAATTCCATAGGATTAAAAGGATGAAGGGTGAAAGAGTAAGGAAAAAGAGATTTATGATTTTCCTTTTAAAAAACGACGCCAACTTCGAAAATAAGTTCACCTTTGCCCCGGTCGTTTATTGCATAATCCAACCTGAGAATTTGGGCATAGGGGACATGAAAATGCAAACCAGCGCCAAAGCCTGTAAAAAATCGTTTCAGACCAAATTCTTCGCTTTTGTGCCAGGCAATACCGGTATCGGCAAACAGCCCCAGGCTAAGGCCGTATTTAAGCTGCTTAAAAAACTCGCCTAAAAACGGGGCATCTTTCCAGGTAAAATATCGAATGGGAACAAGATCGATGCGCGCTTCCACGAATTGCATCATAATATTATTAGCGGGTAGATTATCCTCAGGAAATGTTCTATTAAAGTACCCTCTTATTCTATCAAGAAAACCGATGAAAATGCGATCATAGGTTGGCAGTTCACCGCCATTATTCAAGACATGATTTACCTTTAGCAGATTCCTACCCCCAATACTAATTCGATCAGTCAATTTAAAATACAGACGATGATCGAAGTTGAAGCGCCAAAAATTTGGCTGCCGAGACGTAAAACCAGCGCGAGTAACACTCCATAGAGCCATATAGCCTTTGCGTGGATAGGTAATGACATCGCGATGATCAATAAGGTAGTGAAATCCTACTTTCGGAATCAAGTCAACACCAGTTCCGGATACAGTTTCATGCTTCCGTGGTTCCGGGAAAGCGATTCTCTGGAAATAAAAATTGGCTTGAATACTGGTGTGCAATGTCAATCGCCGGCCTAGTGTAAACCCTGTACCTAAGTGGCTTTCGTTAAATATGGAATCACTATCGGCTACACTGGAAAGTTTATTTTGAACCTTTCTGGCTCCCATACTAAATCCTAAAATAAAACGCGATTTTTTACCCAGCCAGGGATTGTGATAACGGAGAAAAAAAGCCGGGTTATAACCAAGCCACCCGCCTACAGTGAGTTTTTCATTCAGCCCGCGAAAATTCGCATGAGTTAAACTAAAACCATAGCTTACCTTACCCCAGTCTCTATCATTAATAAACAGCAGGGGAACCGGGTAAATATAAAAGAACTCCGTAACCTGGATGGTTAAAATATAGCTTTCCGGTTCGCCTAAAATTCCTAATTCTACACGATTGAACAATAATAAATTTTGCAGGCGATTTTGAATAACCTGGAGGTCTTCCATATCAAGTTCTGCCGGAAAATCGAAAGGGATCTCGCGCAGAATTACTTCTTCACGAGTTCTTTCATTGCCGAAAACCAATACATCAGTAATTCGAATAGGGAATTGGGATTCATCCTGAGCGAGCAGCGACACACCACAAAAAAAGAGAGTAAAAATAAATATAACTCGATTTATCATAATCCTAACTTTCAAAACTATCTTGGCTATTTCTCATCATCGTAAGGCTTGTTGAAAAATGTAGGATTCTTTTTAATATTCTTTAGGCAACCCGTTACTATGGAAAATGTTGCCATTTTTTTAACCGGCTGATAAACTTATCGGTTTCGCGTTTAGCTGTCAAGGTTGTATTGAATATTTTTACAAATATTTAGGGAGGTTTAATCCGCTATCTTCCGATGTTAGAGAACACTATAAAACGGTTCCTATTTATCGAAATCTACCATAATTCCGATACGGTGGGCATTGCCTAATTCCTGATCGTAGCTGGTTAAAGCGTAATCGACAGTAATGTGGGGAATATGAACACCAATGCCGAAGTTAACCCTTTCCAGTTCGTCATAGCCACCGCGTAAGGAGAGTGTTTCGTTAAAAATGATCTCACCGCCAAACGCACCGCCCAGGTTGCCGGAGCTAAAACTGCCCTGGTTAAGATTGGTGGTACTTTGGGTTTGAACAATCAAATCGACTACCGGAATAAATTGGGCATTCAAACCCGGCAAGGGAACAAGATAGGAAGAACCAAAGCGCATTGTAGGGCTTACCAATTCTTTTTCACCGGAGTTCCAGGCGACTAAAGTTGTGGTGATGTTTCGAAACATTCCGGAAATTTTGAAACGATTGTTGATGTTGTACATTAAACCGGCATCAAACCCCAGGCCGTTTGCATAAAAGTTAGCCAGGTTGCGGCGCACTAATTTTACATTAAACCCCCAGGATAATCGATTGCTGAGGCGATTTCCCAGTGAAAAAAAGAAAACATAATCCGATGTGTTAAAATTATCGACCCGGCTTTCGTCAATGCCCAATAGCGTACCGTCTTCACCTAAAATCGCTGCTGCTCGGGAATCTTTGATATTATCAACACCTAACCGAATGAGGCTGAAACCAATGGTTTTATTCGTAGAAATTGGTTTGGCAAAACCGATGTAATCGTAATTGATCGAGGCTAAAAATTGTTGAGTATGCGTAAAGCCTAATTGCGTGGATTGCACTTGTGCCAAACCGGCGGGATTATAGAAAGTGGCGTATACGTCATTCGAGACCGCGGAGAATGCACCACCCAATGCCCTGGCTCGTGCGGATACGTCGATCGACATAAACTCTCCGGCATATCGCCGAAAGCTTTGGGCATTAACGGAAAATTGGAGGGTTAGAAGCGTTAAAAGGAGTGCAATCAAAAAATGGCTATATCTCATTCGGTTAGATCCTTATTACTAAACGTGTTAAATGTTTTAATTCCAACAATTCAACTTTAAAAAAGTTTCTGAAAATAATATATGTTCTTTTGCTCATAAAAAAAACGGATAAATTCTTCCCCTTATTTTTTCAGCGGGAAGATCGCTATCGCGAATCGTCCCGCTGAAAAAATAAATGTTTCCTTTCTATTTGTTTTGAATGCTGCGCATTCAAAACGGTTGATCAAATTTTAGCTCCTGCTTATCATAATATTATACAT
>CAXHHS010000145.1:0-11140 GCA_964015645.1 uncultured bacterium | reverse complement strand
ATTCTCACGTTCCTGTACTGGCCAGCTTTCATAAAGTTCTTCTTCCAGGAAGTCGCCTTCATACAATAACCTGGCATTTTCATATTCCGGTATCGCTGCTTCTATACCAGTCTTTTGTTCAATACTTTGGGCTAATCTCCAATGGTGCCGGAATTCTTCAACATCCAACCACAATTCGATTTCTGGGTTAAAAAAATAACATTCATCTTTATGAAGGAGGTAATCATTGTCCGGGTCTTTTTCCTGAAGCAAATGGCGGATAGCATGAATATCCACATACAGGCAATTGCGAGCAGAACTGGCACAAGAATTCGGCCAAAAACGATCCATCAAAATATCTTTGGGAATACGCTTTTTATGGTAATATGCCAGGAAGGCAAACAATTTTTTGGCCTTTCGATTCGGCCAATGAACTATTTCTCTTTCATTAACAATCACTTTGAATTTGCCCGAAAAATGTACCTGCAATTGTGGCGAGGCGTTTTCACATGCTATTTTTTCCCCGGTACTTTGGTGATTTCCTTCTGCCGGACGTTCAACAACTGATGGCTCAGCCTGGCACTTTTGGGAAGGATGGGGGAAAAATTTTTTGCTTCCTTTATCAGGTAAGGTTTCCGCTTGTTTGCCAGTGGAAATTTTATCAAAAATCCGCGTAGCAGCCTGGTATACCGGTTGGGCTTGCTGCTTGATAAAGGTAAAAACGGAGGACGTAATTCCTGATCTATTTTCCCCGTTTGAATTAAACGATGCAATAACCCGCTTAAAGCAGCCCATCAAGTCTTGTTCTTCCAAAGGCGATTGAAGAAAGTCAACCGCACCGGATCTAAAAGCGGAAATCACCAAATCCGGTGTGGGCATTTCTGCCGCAAAAACGATTGGCGTAGAACCGGATAGATTCTTGATTTTTGTTAATGCTGCTAAAGCATCCGTGTTGGGCAAAGAATGTGAAAGGATGACAAGATCCACATCGGAATTTTGTAGAATGTTTAAGGCGTCTGTTTCCGTATTGCTGCAAATTGTTTGAAAGTGTTGATTCGGGATTTTTTGCACTAAATTGTTTGTAAACGCATCCTCCCCCATAAAAAGAATTGCATAACGTTCCATAATTCACTCCTGTCCCCTCTTTTGAAGATATGGAATGTATAACATGAATAAACGTGAGGAGAGAAGATTTAAGCAGTTGGTAAGTTATGCGAGTAAGGTGTTAGCGACCCCGAATCGTATTCGATTGAGAAAATTAACAATCAAAGCATTTGACAGGTGTACTGTTTTTAGTATTACAATCAGTTTGTTTAATTTGCCCCATTCAGACGAAAAGGAAAAAGGGTTTTGCCCGGAAAAGGAAATATCTTCTCTCCTGAATTTGTTTTGGAATGCTGTTTTGATAGACCTCTATGTTATTTTTATGTCTTAATTTTCATTCCAGGCTCTACTTATAAAGAGATGTGTTTCACTATCTTTTTCTCCTTCATTTTTACATTTTAAATGTACTAATTCTGCAATATCGCCGTATTCATTCCGGCAATATTTGTACCGGAATAGCGTTTATTATATCGTTCACAAAGTGATCTTCATAACTCTATTATAAACAGCAAGTTAAAAACAACTACTTTAATAGTTTTTCAAGAATAAAAGTGTACTGTTCAAGAACGGTATAAAAAAGTATAACCAGGGTTATAGATTTTCATATCGGTTAATTAGAATTTCCACCTTTACGGTTGTAAAAAAGAGCCGGCAAGGTTTAACAAAGCCGGCTCTGCCCCGATGTTTCATCACCTTTAAGATAAATTATTCGATTGAAGTTTTTTGCTTATTTCAATGTCTAATGCCGATAGGAAAGGTGATGCCGCCTTTAATTTGAATACCCCTGCTTTTGATCGTAGCATCTTCTTGTCCGGGTTCGGGTTGGGTATCATCAATGTTGATAAGCCCTAATGAATATTGCGCTTCCAGAAACAGGTGATTATTTCCTACCGGCACACTTACGCCACCACCAAAGTTCATGCACAAGTCGATGCTCCGGGTTTCATCTTTCACATCTTCCTCAAGTTCGGAGCTGGTAAACATGTTAGTGATATCCTCACCATCAGCAATCACTTTGTTAAATTTTTGTTTTGAACTCGATAGAAATCCGATATCCGGCCCTGCAAGGAGATATGGTTTGACATCGGCTTCGCCAAAAGAAACTCGCATCAGAACCGGAACGTCGATGTAAGTAGCCTTTTGCGTTGCTTCCAGGGTAACGTTGGTAAACGGCGACTCACCCACATCTGTGGCCGTAAAATCGACATTCCTCCGCATGTAAGTGGGTTCGACTTGTAGTGAAAACCTTTCATTAAAGTTATACACAAACATACCTCCGGCAGAAAAGCCAGTGCCGGTATTAATATCAATATTCTGTTCGGGATCAAGGCTTACAGTGCTAAAATTGACGCCGCCGATAATCCCCAGCTCCGGTTGTGCCGATGCCGGTAAGGCGAACAGCAGCACGACCAGAAAAGCCAAAGTAATAGTTAACTTATTCATGATGACCTCCTTTTTAAATAGATCATTGGTTGTTAGAGAACAATTTCTGTTCACTCTTAAAACCTTCTATTCGACCTCCAAAGCCCTTTTCCTCCCAGCGATAAAATTTCTTGCGAAACTTTATCGCCGATCGATGTTTAAGAAATTTGTTTCTAAAATACCATACAACCACCTGCCTTCCGGGATTAAGTTAAACTTCTTATCTCGTCTAAAGGCGGCGAGATTGCTTAGACTATTTCAACAATAGCATCTTCTTCACCTGCTGAAAATCTCCACTGACCAGCCGGTAGAAGTAAATTCCGCTGGCTACTTTCAATCCCGCATCATTGGTGGTATCCCATTCGAGGTTGTGATATCCTGCTTGGTAACTATCGCTGACGAGGGTACGCACCAACTGACCTTGCGCATTGTAAATCTTCAGGCTTACCGAACCGTCTTCCGGTAAGGCGAACCGAATCGTCGTCGTGGGATTGAAGGGATTGGGATAATTCTGTTCCAGGGCATAGGATTGTGGCAATGGCGTTTCCGAATTGTTAGCGGTGGGGCGCAAGCGCAGGGTTTTGATATTTTGGTCATTGATCTCGATGGTCTGGCCGTCGTACAACTCGTGGGTGGCGATCACTGTGCCGTTGAGTAGCGCTTCGATAACATACTTACCACCATGGTCGCGGAGATTAGCTGCGGTAATCGTGATGGGATAGTTTTCACCGTAGAGCTCGATAATAGCTTCCTGATCTTCGGTCAAGCGGCTGTCGTTCCTAAAACGGGCATCGAAGATTTGCCCCTCGATGACCGGTGGAAGATCGAAATAAAATTGCTGCCCGGCTTGTTGCTGGGGGGCGTCAAAATAGAGTCGCTGCCAAAAACCCATCCCACCGGTAATGATCAGGTGTTTTTCATCTTCCATACTGGGGCGCGGGGCGACTTTGCCGGCGCCAACGCATTCTCCCCGGATGGTCAAAACATGGGGGGATTGGGGGGATTCGCTGGTAATCACCAGGGTAGCGGTTTCTGCCCCGGCGTTGATAGGGGTAAAGACGAACTTAAGGGGCGCCCGCCCGCCAGGCTGTACGGTAATGGGGTATGCGGCTGGCGGCGGAACTCTGGAAATCAGGGTAAATTCGTTCTCGGCATTGTTGTTAAAGACGATGGAATTCACTACCAGGTCGGCGCCGCTGGTGTTTTCCACCATCACCGGGATAATGTTCGATCCGCCCAATTCCACTTGGCCCAGGTCGCAGGGGTTGGGGTCTATGGTAAGATCCGGCTGGTACAAACTGCCCAACGCTATATACCGGGGTTCATCGATGCCGCTAACCAGATCTTCCACATTGCTGCCGTCGAGGTTGGCGCGCTGGATTTTCCCTAAATACTCATCCGTCCAATACATTTTTCCCCCGGCAACATCCAGGACGATCCCTACCGGTTCATCGAGGCCGGAGGTGACCAGGTCTTCTATTCCGCTGCCGTCGAGGTTGGCTCGCCGGATCTTTTCCCTTTCACACCAATACATCTTGCTGCCGGCAACGTCTAAGTCGATACCTTTGGGATAAGAAAGTCCGGAAGAGATCAGTACTTCTACGTTGCTGCCGTCGAGGTTGGCCCGCCGGATTATATTCCACGTATCCGTCCAATACATTTTTCCCCTGGCAACATCCAGGGCAATGCCAGTCGGATTACCCGAGACGCTAACCAGATATTCCACATTGCTGCCGTCGAGGTTGGCTCGCTGAATTTTATCACTGCCGCGATCCGCCCAGTATATTTTTCCATTGGTTTCATCAACCGCAATGTCTTCTAAAGTCTCAAGCCCGGAGGTAATAATACGCTCGAGGTTGCTGCCATCGATATCCGATTTCTGGATTATATCTTTTAATCTGTCAGTCCAGTACATTTTGCCATTGGTATTATCGATGGCAAAACCAGATGGCCGGTGAAGATCGTCGCCCACAAACAAATCCTCAATACTGCTGCCGTTGAGGTTGGCCTGTTGAATTTTATTGGTGCCATCATCAACCCAGTATATCTTGCCGGAAGCGACATCTAACGCTACCCCAAACGGCCAGTCAAGACCGGTATTCACCACATCTTCCATATTACTGCCGTCGAGGTTCGCGCGCTGGATTTTATGGGCGGCGTCATCTGGCCAATACATTTTTCCGTTGGTCAAATCTAAAGCGACATCCCGGGGATTGCTGAGGCCGGAGGCAATGAGCACTTCCACGCTGCTGCCATCCAGGTTGGCGCGATAGATCTTATTAAGGCCGGAATCGACCCAATACATTTTGTTATTGGTAAGGTCCAGGGCAAGTCCCGTGGGTCCGGCGTTCCCATCAAATAGCGTTTCAATATTACTACCATCTAAATTGGCTCGTTTGATATCATCTACGAATCCACCGACGATCCAATACACCTTACCCCCGGCAGGATCGATCGCAACAGACATGAGAGAGGTTGTTTCCCCGGTGATTACATTTTCGATATTGCTACCATCGAGATTGGCTCGCTGAACCTTCCCGGGATAACCGGCGCACCAATAAATTTTTCCATTGGCCAAATCCAAAGCGACATCCTGGACAAAATCAAGGCCGGTGATTATATCTTCGATCTCGTTACCATCAAGATCGGCGCGACGGATCTTGTCATTATCGGGCCAGTACATCATACCGTTGCCCAGGTCCAATTCAACATCACGGAGCCGATTGTTTACCAAAACGTCTTCCAAATCCGAGCCGTCGAGGTTAGCTCGTTGAATATAGCTCCCTAAAGGACTGGTCCAATACACTTTATCGTAGGAAATATTGGTGCCAACTTCAATGGAAAGCACTGGAGGGAGGTTGAGGAAGTCGATATACATCACCAGATAGTTCGAAGTGTTCGCCGGCTCTTCCCGAAAGTTGAACCCGGCAAAAGTCTCACTATTCCCTACCAGACCGGTCACGAAGCTTGTTACATCAAAAGTCAGAGTCTGCCAGCCAGGTTTTTGGCCGACGCTGGTAGCAGCGACCAATCCATTAAGAGCGAAATCGCTTAGTTGTACAGTTCCGTCGCCTGCATAACCATGCATTTCTAGTGTGCGTGTGCCCTGGGTGTTTTGAAAGTTTATGGTTAAACTAGCCGAGTTAATTGTGGCGTTGGGCGGAAGACTGGACAGATTGAATTCAAAAGCCGTCCGAAGACTGCTCCACCCATTGTTGGTAACAGCGCCCAAACTAGGAGAAAAGGAATCGAAGACGCCATCTTGCGGGCCATTGTCCACGCCCGAATTAGCGTCTACGTAATTCAGATTGATGTCATCTGCCGAAACACCGCTACTGAATAGCAGCATGATCAACAGCGCTAAAACGCTAAATCGCAAAAGCATGTTGTTAAGGTTCATAATTCACTCTCCATTTTTTGTTTTGATTGGTTTTTGGTTGTGCACCTTGCTGTCCCAGTTCAGCGAAATGCGGTTGGCCTCCCGAAAAATGTTGAGGAAGAAATTTTAAGATTTGCATGTACCTCTCTTTATTGTTTTGGGGTTATTGTTGAAGCTCGGTACCTTTCGATAGGCTCATGACAAACTTTGAAACTGGAAACTTAAGCTACCTTGCCAGTTTCCAGTTTCAAGTTTCCAGCTTCCTTATTTCAGCAATAACATCTTCTTAACCTGTTGAAAATTCTTCGTTTGCAAGCGATAGAAATAGATTCCGCTGCTCGTTTTCACGCCGTTATCATCGGTGGCATCCCATTGTACACTGTGCGTACCGGTTTCATAATAACCGTTTGCCAGGGTGCGCACTAACTGACCGGCGGCGTTGTAAATCTTCACGCTCACCCGGCTCGCTTCCGGTAAGGCAAACCGAATCGTCGTTGTAGGATTGAAGGGGTTGGGGTAGTTTTGGTTTAACTCATAGTTTAGCGGTGCAGCAGCGATCTCCGGGGGATTTTCGTGGTTTTTCGCAAGGAATTTTGGCAACGTCAGTGTGGAATTGTGATGCAGACAGGTGCTGTACTGATGTATTTTCACTTCGTTTGCACAGACCGATCCTTTGAAGCTTGCGCCTTCTTTGATCTCAACTTTGGCTTCCGGGGCGATAAACGTTCCGAAAATGCGCGAATATTTGCCGATATCCACCGTCTTACGTCCCATTTTGTTAAAAGTCACCTGGGTGGAGTTTTCGGTTGGGAGCATAATCATTTCCACATCATATTTAAACTTCAGTTTATATTCCACATTGACGGTAACCGGTCCGTTGGTAATATCAACATAAAGTTTGGAAGGTTTATCCATTTCCAGTTCCCACAAGAAATATTCTCCGGAGCTTAAATGCAAAATACCGTTCCTTTTCACTTCTACTTCTCCATAAGAACCGGGCGCTAAAGCGAGAGAATCATTTTTCTCAACCTCTATATCGTCACCGCCGGTGGTAAAGGAAAGAGTGGGCAGGATAATTGAATCTACCGCAGCGTATTCAGTGACGGTTCCGGTTACAGCGCTGGTGCGGGAAATTTCTACCTCGTCTCCGGCAGTCGCATCTCCAACGATGGTGTTATTTCTTAAAATCTCAACCTCATCCACTGCGGTCAGGTTGCCATAATGAGTGCTGGGGTTTCCGGAACTGAATTCAACATCATCGTTAGCATGAATATCACCGTCGGAGACGATCTGGCGGGAAAATTCCACATCCCTGTTTGCTACAAAAAGATAATCGCCGCAGCCGGCTTCACAAACCTCCGTTACCTTGTTTACGGTTGTCGGGCCGGTTTCATTACTGATAATTCTGCAAACATTGGTGATTTGACCCGGTAGTGTGGCGGAAGCAACTTTCGCGACCAGTGTTTCGCTGCCGCCGCTCGATCCGGCGGTAAGAGTGCCAATATACCAGCTTACTGTGTGGGTTCCCGAATCATAAGTTCCGCCGGAAACATGGATCAATTCAGGGGGAAGATTGTCGGTGATCGTCACATCGGTTACATCGTAAGTATTTAAAGTGTTATCATAGGAAATTGTGTAATTGATGTTGCCGCCCGGATGTGCGCATTCGCCGGAGGCAATGCCGTCATCCTTGGTGAGGTTAAGGGGGTTAAAGCTGACTTCCGCACCGGGAACAACAACACCCGTGGGGTTTCCGATATACCCGGTTTGATCGGTTAAACTGAGCGACATGTCATAAACCCGGAAATCATCAGCGGCGTATCCGGTGCTGCAGTACACGTAACCGGTAGCAAGGTCAACAGATACGCCCATCACACCGATTCCACTACCCAGATAGATGGTGTTTTCTAAATTAGTTGAGAGATTATATTGGCTTAAATTATAGTTACCAGACCATCCTGCTCCGCTATATAAAAACCCATGCAGTGGATCTACAGCAATGCCAATAGCGTTCCCACTCACTGTAATCGTTCCCGCTAAAGTGATAAAATCGGAAGTAGAATAGGAGTAAATCACCGGACTGTTATTGGACACATACAGTATATCATTGGTTTCATCAAGCGCCAGGCCAAACGCGCCGCCCACGCCGGGCAGATCATATTGAGCATCTAATATCAAAGTGCGGGTAGAGGCATCCCAATCATATACATAAAAATTATCCGTATGACGGTCAACCGTATAGACTTTTTGCAATTCTTGATCCACCACAATTCCGGCCAGGTTAGAAGCTCCGGGAGCTGTAGTGGTGCCTAAATCCGCCATGGTGGTAGCATCCAATAACTGAATAACGTTACTTTGTTCATAAGTAACGAACAGAGTTTTAGAATCCGTATCGATTGCCAATCCAACTGCTCCCCAACCAAAATATGGCACGCCATAGGATGCTTGAAAAACGATCTGGTTTCCCTGGATATCATAAGCCTGTATGGGGGTAGGGGTAGCATTAATGTTGGCAATGACATAAACGGATTTTGCGGTGGCCATGCTCACCATTATAAAAGTGAAGAAAACCGCGGCGAGCGCCATGCCAAAGGCGCTCCTAAAGTAATTAAAACGTTTCATTTTTTGCTCCTTTTGTATCGGGTTGGTTGTTGTGCGCTTCGCTGTCCAATCGCAGCGTAGTGTAGATGACCTCCGAAAAATGTTGAGCAAGAGAATTCTAATTTTGCATATGCCCCTCCTTTTGTTTTGATTTTTCTGTTGAAACTCGATATTTGAAACTGGAAACTTAAGCTGCCTTGCAAGTTTCCAGTTTCCAGTTTCTTTACTTCAAGAGTATCATTTTCTTTATAGCCTTGTGTTCACCTGCCTTAACAAGGTAGAAATAAATTCCGCTGCCAACTTTTTGGCCGGTTTCATTTGTCGCATCCCAGGTCGTTTTATAATAGCCGGCTTCCTGATGCTGGTTTAACAGTGATCTTACCTTTTGCCCCAGCGTATTGTAAATCACGATCTCCACCTTTTCCGGCAGAGGAATCGCATATTTAATAACCGTCTCCGGGTTGAAGGGATTGGGGTAATTCTGTGACACGGAAAATTCTGCCGGTATCGCTGCTATTTTGGTTAATTTCAGTAATTTCACTTGTGGATTGCCGATCATAATTTGCATTCCATGGGTTACAGTATGCTCGCCCACTTCCTCATTTCCGGCGATCTCTTTAATGGCGTATTGGTATTCTTCTTCCAACATCAGGTTGGAAAGGCGAATGGTTAACGGATAGTGGGATGACTGAACATTGACAATCGTTTCATCGCCTTCCGTGAGGCGATAGTCTCCGGCAAAACGGGCGTCGAAAGAACCGGCAGGGGAAAGTGGCGGTAGTTTAAAAGCAGCAGTAGCATCGGCAGTGACAGTCGGGTCTACGTTGAAATACAATGTCTGTTTGGCGCCAGCAGCGTCGCTGATTTCGATGGCGCTGGCCTGGCTTAAATCGAGCAGTTTATGTTTACCGGTTGCCCGGCCTTTGGCAAGCGTTGTCTCGCAGGAGAGTGAAATCGTTCCGGCTTCGCTGGCATTAATCCAGTAGCCTTGTCCCTGTTTAATCGAATCGGAAGAAAAGTATGAGCCGTTAAAACCGAAGAGCGTTCCCGGAACAATAATGCCACTCGGGTCGCTGACGTCAGCAAGTGCTACATTGCAGGAAGGCCCGCCAATCATATTCCAACCCTGGATAAGGTCTATATCGCAGGAATTCATTGGTAAACCTTCAATAACCACCGCCTCGGAAGCCGGGAAATGCAACCAATACCCGCTGCCGATATCCATTGTATCTCTGCTGACGTAATGATTCTCATACTTATACAAAGTGCCCGGGTCGGCATTGGGGTAGACCGATAGATAATAAGGATCATCCACATTAAGTGGCAGGCTAATCATGTTCCAGCTCTGCACAATTTCTTGAATGAAAGCGCCGGAAGGAATGGTTTCAAGATCAAGCGTATCTCGCGGATTTACGGAATACACCCTGCCGGGGATGCCGGTCTCATCGCGGGTAAACCCATTTACATTTAAGATGGTGCCATTAGCCGGCCAATTATAAGTAGCGTCATTTAATCGATCTCTGAACCAATTAAAATACTCTGCCATATAACCGGAAACGCTGCTGGTGTCGGTAATTTCCGCCCAATTGCCGGGCACACCGTTGTCCATTACCTCCGCGTTCTCTATACGCACCCACATACCTTCCCATTGTTCGGCAGTTGTGGGGGTTTCCAAATCGGCGGTACTGATTTTCGGCGGGGCAGGCAGGGGGTTTCCGGAGGAGATGACATCAACAGGAACGATAGGATCCGGGAAATAATTCTGCCCGTAAATATTCATTTGGCTAAAATTGCTGAATTCATCTATAACGCCGGTAAAGTAAGCGATATCCCCCGGTTCTACCTGGCTAAATTCGGTATCCAGTTGAAATGTATCATGCTGGATGATGAAAAATCCGCTCCAGGGATTGGGAAAACTGTCAGGATCGATAACGTAGGTTGCCCAGCGGGAGCCAACCCATAAATCTCCCGGGTAATTCAACACCATTCCTTTTACGACCACGGTATCGCCCAAAAAAGGCGAGGCATCATCGGAAGCGGGATCGGGAACAAATTGCAAATCATGAATGCTGACCGTGTCGTGAAGTTGGAGAGCACGAGTTGCCCAGGTATCAGTATCGAGAATTTGCAGCGGGTTGCTGTCATCAATATTCATAGAATGGTTTTCGCCAAGGCCAGCCTCATTATCCATGGGATCCTCTCCGCCGTTGAGGGTATCCACGCCATCGGCGTAGCATCCGTATTTGTATTCTTGATATTTAAGCGTGCCTTCGGGAAAAAGGAATTCCCCGGTCCAGATGTTATCTCCGGCAGCGGGATCACCACCGGTAGCGCCGTCATCGTACAAGCGAATCATATCGACGGTGTCCTCAACACCCCAACTGGCCCATCCGCCGACTCCCGGTGGTGCGAAATTGCCGTTCATCCACAGGCTTTGGATATTCACGAAACGGTTTTCATTATAACGATCGGCAGCCCGATCCATATCGACGGAGAAACGCACTATTACATCCTGGGCGGTATATTGATCGGGAGAAGCATCGTTCCACCATTTCCAGTAAATGGTAGTGTCCGCTTTTTCGACAGGAACGGTAAACTCGCGGTTATCAATACTTTCCCAGCTCACGACTGGATTAAGGGTATCTTTCGGCACAA
>CAXHHS010000144.1:0-11295 GCA_964015645.1 uncultured bacterium | reverse complement strand
TTAATTCTGAAAAAAATTTTTTTTCTAATGCGTTTCAATATATAGAGAAAAAGCAAAGAAATGTCAGAAAGTTTAAAATTTTCTTTAAGGTATTATTTGAGATACTTTATTTTTTATTAAATATTAGTTTGTTCATATGGGCTTTATCAAAATTTGATATTTTCATTTTCGGGTTTAATTCTTCATTTTTCAACTATCGGGGGCTTTATTATAAAGATTTACCAATTCTAAAATTTTTTCAAAAAAAGATTATATATGTTTTTAATGGCTCAGATTCCAGACCACCCTATTTAGGTGGTGCTTATTTAAAAAATGAGAATCGATCACCGGCCAAATTCATTAAAATTGCTAAAGGTAAAAAAAAGGCAATCCGAAAAATTGAAAAGTATGCAGATATTATTATAAATCATCCTCCCACAGCTTTATTTTTAGAGAAACCATTTATTCTATGGCTGGCAATTGGTATACCATGCGGCCCAAACTCTTTTGAGAACAAAAAAACTCTTACACAGAATTCAGACAGAGTAAGAATATTACATTGCCCATCTGCTCCTATTATTAAAGGTACAAATGTTATAAGAGAAGCTATAAAAAACTTAAAAAGTAAAGGGTATTCTATTGACTATGTAGAAATAATTGGGCAATCAAATGAAGTTGTATTACGTGAACTTTATAAATGTGATTTTGTTGTTGATCAGGTTTATTCTGATACCCCTTTGGCCGGATTTGCCACAGAAGCAGCGTTTTATGGTAAACCCGCTGTTGTAGGGGGTTATTATCAAAATATAAAAAATGATATCTCAGAAAAGTTTATTCCCCCGAGTTGTTACTGCCTGCCTGAAAAAATAGAAGAAGAAATTAAAAAATTAATTGTCGATGTGGATTATAGAATTAATATGGGTAAAAAAGTGAAAGAATTTGTTGAAAATAATTGGCAAGCAAAAATAGTTGCTCAGAGGTTTTCGCAATTAATAAAAAACGATATTCCCGACAATTTCTATTGCTATCCTCAAAAAATTCGTTATTTCAGAGGAGGAGGAATTTCCGAAAGTAAACTTCGATGTCTTTTAAAAGAAATAATTAAAATAGGAGGCAAAAAAGCACTTCAATTACAAGATAAACCGGAGTTAGAAAAACTCATTACCGATTTTGCCAATGCCCCCTTACATATTGATACTTTTGAGAATGCAGATAGCGCTCAATTTAAAACCTGATGTTAAAACGATTTTTTAAAGACAGTTTACTTTACAGCTTTGGCGGGTTTGCTGCAAAAGGGGCGTCATTATTATTAGTACCGGTCTATACCCAAATCTTATCTCCGGCCGATTATGGCACTATGGATATGATGAAGATGGTAGCGGCCATTGCCCTGCTGACCGTCGCGTTGGAAGTTACTCAGGCGGTGGCCCGTTTTTACCCGGAATCAGAGGATAAAAACACCAAAGCTGCGTACGTTTCCACTGGTTTTTGGTTTTCTCTTGGAACTTACGGTTTTTTCGCATTGCTTGGCTTGCTTTTCTCCACCCCGCTCAGCGAAATAATTTTAGACACATCATCAAATGTTATTATATTTCGTGTTGCCATTCTCGGCGTTTTTTTGAATGGTATCTTCCGGTATTTTAAAAGCCAACTCAAATGGCAACTCAGATCTAAAATTTTTCTCATTGCCAGTTTATCCGCTTTATGCTTGGATATCGCCGCCACTCTGTTTTGTATGTTGAACCTAAACATGGGGGTGCTGAGTATTTTTATCGGCCAGATTTTTGCCAGCTTAGGCGGTTGTGGGGTTGCCTATTTTTGTAACCGGAGTGTTTACCGGCTACAATTCAATATCCCCATACTAAAAGAAATGTTGCGCTTTTCCTGGCCTTTAGTGCCTTCGGGAATCGGAATTTTCATATCCATGTATACTGACCGGTTGGTTATCAAAGAGATGCTCTCTCTTCATGAACTGGGGGTATACGGCATTGCTTTTCGTTTTGCTTCCATTATGAGCCTGGTATTTTTGGGAATACGCTATTCCCTTTTACCATTGGTTTTTCACCAATTAAAAAATAAAAATACCCCGGGGGAAATAAACAAAATTTTTCAATACGTTTTATTTTTACTCCTGGTTATCCTGCTCTTTTTATCAATCTTTTCTAAGGAGATTATAGAATTGTTAACTTCTCCGGAATTCTATCCATCTTATACCGTTATGCCGCTGCTTGCGGTTGCAGCCATCTTTACCAACATTTATGTATTTGCACCGGGAATAATAATCGCAAAAAGAACAAAGTATATTGCTTATATCAGTATCGGTACTGCGGTTGTCAATTTGTGTTTAAACCTTCTGCTCATACCGGTTTGGGGGATTTCTGGAGCAGCCCTGGCAACAGTATTAAGCTCATTCCTGGGGCTGTGGATACAATTTTTCCTGAGCCAACGCTACTATTACATTCCATTTGAGTGGAGTAAAGTTTTTGTTTCGACACTATTAGCGGGGATATTAATTGGGATTGGTTATAATTTAAGCTTTTCCTTTATTCTTCAAATTAGTATAAAATCCATTATTATTTTAACCGGCGCATTTATAATACCGCTTATCCTAATAGGCCCCCAAAATATCAAATCTTTGCTAAAATTCTCCTCCCTTGGTATTACGAAAAGGTGACTCTTCGATTCGGGGACGTGAAAAATTAAATTTTCCCAACTTTCGATTGGTTTTGCTACTTTCGGATAAATATCGATAAACCATTGAAAGAATTATTTTTTTTCGAGTCTCTCAGCGTTCGAAGCTGGGGATTACATACGGGACTTGGGTTAAGGTATTGGCCAATCTGTTAAAATCTTGTTATAGGGGAAGCAAAAGTTAAAATATTCGAAATGATTTACTCTATTGAGTTTTATCGAGGCGAAAAACAAAATTTGAAATAAGGGTCTTATAACCATGTATAAAATATTTTTATTAATATTACTTTGTATAAACTTTTCATGTAATAGTGAAGAAAAGAGCGATAAATTCGAAGATGCACTTCCCGACAGTTTTGGTATCAAAGAACTGGCACTTTGTGATAGCATCTCACAACATGGAATCACCTGGACTTTCGACGAAAAAGTTCCTATAGGCCAATTTGTTAACGGAGATTATTATATTGTAGGCCCGGTTACGGTTATAGATATTAACCCGAAACCGGAAAATGGGCGTCATGGCTCCGTGTTAAACCCGCCCCCTTTGGCGGATAAGAGTGGATTTGACAACCGGGTTCAGGGCAAAAGATATGATCCGAACCTTCGGGTTGAGGTCCCTTTCGAGATGAAACCGGGTGATGTTCTTGTATCTTCTATCAGTGTGGATAAAGTAAGTGCAAATTCCAGACCTTTGTATCCGAGCAAAAAGGCTCGAAGCCCTGTCGCAAGTGTATCCATTTTAACATGTCTTGAAAAACCGGTACCTCCGGATGCATTTCGCCCCTCTTATTGTCGGCCGATAACAGGAGAATATCGATTCGGAAAATTTATAGAAAAACCTTCTCCTGGACGGTTTAAAGAATGGTTCAATCATAGTGATAAATCACTCATTCCTAAAATTTATCTTGTTCGCAATCTCCGTAAGGAATTTTTACTGGAATTATCACCCGTTAAAACTGTTCCCAATATCCGGGAATGGGCACTCATGTTCCAAAAACCCTGGTTGGATATTTGTTTTTTCGGATTTGACGCGCCGATAGAATATATGCCGGATTACGGGCGTGAAATCGGAAGAGCAGCAGGGATCGCCTCACTCCTGTTAATGCTCGATTTTACACCGGAAGAAAAAGAAGAACTACTGATTAATTTTGTGCAGTATGGAATTGATCTTTGGGGAATAGTCGAAGCCGGCCATAGGGGATGGCCGGGGTTCGGGGGGCATGGGCATGGGCGTAAATGGTCAATTATATTTGCCGGAATTATGTTAGGCGACAAAGAAATGCAGTCCCCGGAAAAAAAATACCCCAACCTCTCTTTTAGTGAAGATGTGCAAACGATGTATGACAGTTCCTGGACCGGCGCTAATGTTGTATATGCCGGCCATATCGGTAAAGGCGGAAATGATTATAAAGAGGGATGGGGGGCCTACGAACATTTACCCCCTTCTCAATGGGTAAACAATACCGGTGAGAATTACCGCCGGTGTTGCACCAGCCTTGCCTGGGTAGGCCAGGCGCTTGCAGCCCGGATTATGGGAGCAGAAAAACTGTGGAACCACAATGCTTTTTTCGATTACGTTGATCGCTGGATGACCGAAGACGACAGCAAAAACTTGGAAGAAATCAAAAAAGCCAAAGGATGGGATTTTAACAAGAAATGGTCTCGACAGGGCCAGGCATGGGATCCTTTTGTAAATGAAATGTGGGAAAGGTATCGTTATAATTTGCCTTCCAATAGTTTAAGCAAGGAATAGCTTTCCTGATGATTCATTAACATGATCAACAGCTTTGCTTGTATACATTTGGCAACCCGACAGCTTGCAACAAAAACCAACTAAAATATGCTGCAAGAAATACTTTCTATTGTCTTAAACTTCCACTGGCAACCTGGCTTTGCAGAACCGGTAATTGCAAACCGGCTAATTTTTGCAGTGCATCTGATAGCCGCTTTATTATGCGGATTTAGCACCTTGCAATATTCTCACTCCTCCCAAAATTCCAAACGAAAACTGAAAGTTTGGTTAGGCTTAACAATTTTTATGTTAATACTAAGTGTCAATAAACTGTTCAATCTCCAGGAATTATTTATCGACATCATACGAATCGGGCTTGACTTGAACGGTTGGTACGAGCAGCGCCACTTTTTGCAAATTGGGTTCATCCTGGGAATCGCTATTATTTCTGGTCTTTTTGCTTACCGGGCAGTGAAGATATTTTCAGATGTTAAATTATCCCATCATCGCTTACTGGCAATTTCAGTATTTTTTTTACTTGGTTTCTTAATGTTGCAAGCCATGTCTTTTCACGATATTGACCAATTGATGAATTGGCCGTTTGTTCAACTTCCGCTGAAAATAATCTTAGAGATATGTATAATTTCTCTGATGATAATATCCCTCATCAATAACATTCGATCCACAGAGCCGCAACGGTTAAAATTAGTTTTATATAAAACGCCAAAATTTTTTGCGCTTTTTTTAATTTTATGTTTATTGGGGTTTTCGGTTTATAGAACCCCATCAAATACAGAAAAGATTTATCAGCCAACATTTCCCACATGGGATATAAAACCGTTTAACGATAAAAACTTCTTCCCAATTGGCATAACCTCGCTACAATCACAATATGCGGAAAGCGTTAAAGATGCCGGAATAAACATCGTTTTAGCAGTTAATTCAGTATTAACGGCAGCAGACCTTCAACAATTCAAAGCAGCAAACTTATACCTTATCGGCTCGCTGAATAAGATCGATCCGTCATTATGGGATAATGACATCATTGTTGGTTGGAACAATGGTTATAAACCCGATATTTTTCAGCGGTTTGAACGGTGGGGAACGATGGAAAAGATCGGAAAAGCCTGGCCACATATCCGCCGTGCCAGGGAAGAGTGGGGAAAATACGGCCCCCCCATTCCGGTAATCGATATCCAAAAAAAATATCAAAGTATAAAAAAGACCGATTCGAGCCGCCCGGTTTGGACCCATCTCAGCCAGGTTGTCGCTTTTCCGAATAATCACAATTACGAAGCCAGGGGATTTCGCCAGGGCCATCGGGAAGATTATGCTGAATATATGAAAGGATGCGATATCGTTTCCTTCGATTTTTTTAGCTATTCCTTCCCCAATGAAGTTACTCAAAAGAAAATCTGGTTACTTGCCAATGGAGTCGACAACTTATACAAATGGTCGAATGGCCAAAAAGTTGTTTGGGGATTCGTCGAAACAACCCGGGCTTACCGAAATGGAGAGATACCGCCCCCGGAAATCATAAAAGCACAAGTCTGGATGCAGATTATTCACGGGGCTACCGGCATCGTCTATTATGCTGATGGGTATGATCAATTTGGTCAGAGAATTGAGAATGCATTATTAATAGATTCAAGCAGACTCGCTGTTTTAAAAGAGATCAATTCTCAAATACATCGGTTATCATCGATTATCAATACCCCTAACATTTCCAATAAGGCTCGTATTGAGTTGCATCAAGAGGATGTATCAATCGATTTTGTGGTAAAGCAAAGTGGAAAGTGGTTATACATCTTTTCTGTTGCTATGAGACCTATGAACAACCGCGCCACTTTTCATTTAAATGGATTAACAGCGGATACTCAAATAGAGGTGATCGGCCAGAATCGTTCCATACATGCGCAAGCAGGCAGGTTTAGCGATAATTTTCAACCTTACCAGGTAAATCTTTATAAGCTAAAACTGCAAGACTAAAACGATAAAAAATGAAAACAGCTTGTATATTAGTGTAACCAACAGAACACACCTATAAAAAAATTACCTCTATACCATAACGAAATTGCCCTAATCTTTCTCCTGGTATTCACCCCGCTATCCGCCGGTGCAGTGGATGCAGGGCCTTTAGCGATTCTGCAAACGACGATTATCATTTTAGCAGGATTTCAATTGCTGCGAGAAGCTCGCAACGGGCAATTCCAATTTTCTCCCACCCCATTAGACCTTCCGATATTTTTATTCCTCTTATTCGCTGGTATTTCAGTGCTCATTTCCGTATATCCGTATGCCAGCCGGATCGCAATCTACAAATTGCTCACCTATTTTGCCTTCTTTTACCTGGCGATTAAAATTTTCAAAAAACCGGAGAAACGAAATATCCTGGTTTGGGTGGTCGTTATTTTCGGAAGCCTGTATGCTATTTCCGCCCTGGTGTTCGCCGGAAGCAATACCGCCGGTTTAACAAATTTTAACATCTTTTCCCGCTACGAGCATCGCTTAACGCTGACATTTGAGAATTACAATCACTTTGCCGGGTATTTGGAGATGATCCTCTTCTTGACTCTCGGCCTGGCATTAGCAAACCAGGGGCGATGGCGGTTATTGCTATTGATTTCATCTTCATTGATTGCATTCGCAATTGTGCTATCCCAATCCCGCGGCGGTATGTTGAGTGTTTTAGTAAGCGCGGTATTCTTTAGTTTATATTTCTCTTTCTGTAAAGTTCAAAGCAAAAAGCTCCGCCTTGCTACAATTCTCTCTTTCCTGGTGATTGTGAGCATAACCGCCTGGGGAAGCATTCATCGTTTCGAAAGAGTAAAAGCGCTAAAAAATCCTCTAGAGGCTACGAATGTGAGCGCCCGGTGGGATTACTGGAGCGCTACAATGGATCTAATTTCCGATTATCCATTGTTCGGAACCGGGTTGGGCAGCTATGTTTATGTCTTTCCCCGCTATCAAGTCGAAGGGCTTACCAATCGCGTCGCTTTACATCCTCGCCAGGGGCTGCCGCAAGTTCAAAAACACCTGAATACCTTTGGGAAATACGCCCATAACGATTATGTAGAATTAACAGCGGAGATGGGAATAAGCGGCCTCTTCGCAGCTATTTTGGGTATATTGGTGTTTTTTATATACTGCCTGCGAAACTTGTATCGTTTGCCCGACCCCAAAATGCAAAGCATTGGCCTGGGGGCGCTAACTGCTTGTTTTTGTTTGCTCTTACATTCATTCACAGACTTTAACCTCAAAGTTCCTTCTAATGCGCTTTTATTTACAACCTGCGCAGCCATTGCAATTATTACTGCCGCTTCGGGAAATACTTCTGTTAAAAACATTACCCTTTCTAATAAGGGAAAAATTGCAAGTTACCTGGTAATTTCCCTCCTGTGTGCAGTCGCTTTCGGCGCTATTATTGCTCCTTATTTGGGAAAGTGTTTTTCCGGGAAAGCCGAAAAATATCAAAAATCCAAACAGCATGATCTCGCTCTCGCCGCTTTGGAAAACGCGATCTATATTGATCGCGGCAATGCCGAATTATTATCACAGGCGGGAGATTTGATGTTGCAACGCGCATCTTCCACCCGTAATTCAAACGAACAAAAACAATGGCTTGCCAGTGCTTTGAAATATTATGAGCAGGCTATTGAAAGTTGCCCCGTTCGAGGATATTATCATTCGCAAAAAGCCCAGGCGTTGCTGCAAATGAATAATTTTAATAAAGCAGAAACCGCGTTAAAAGAAGCAAGCTATTGGGCGCCTCAAAGTGCTTTTTCCTGGTATGACCTGGGGAAGTTCTATCTGAATCAGGAAAGGTTTTCCGAATCACACCAGGCGTATCGTCGATTTTTTATCCTGTTTTATTTGGATTGGGGAAGTGGTGAAAGAGCAATCGATATGATGAAAGCGGTGCTTGATGAGATTTTAGAATCAGGCAAAGCATATAAAGATCTGGCGCTTTTTGTACCGGAAAATTCTGTAATTGTTCGAATGTTTAACAAATATTTATCAAAACGGGGGCAAAACCGAATTACCGGAGAGCAAACTATCCAAACTCAGTAAAAGAATATGGCCGTATGGGAAATCAATTCGCAATGGTGAATTCAATTTTTTATATTCGAAACAACCCGGTATGTAATGTTAATGAAACAATTGGCCGATTATTACCATGTTGCCGTAACATTAAAATTGTATTTGTATGGAGAATGTATGAAACAAGTAATTCAGTATCAAAAAAGTGGTGAAATGTATGTAGAAGAACTACCTGTTCCCCAGCTTAAGAGCGGGGGTGTTTTAGTAAAAAATCTATTTTCATTAATTAGCGCAGGAACGGAGCGATCTTCCGTCAAAACCGCACAAGCATCCATGGTTGGCAAGGCTCGTTCCCGCCCCGATTTGGTAAAACAGGTAATGGATAATGCCAAACGCGAAGGCTGGGTCGCCACCTATAAAAAAGTGCAATCCCGGTTAGATAATTATAAAGAATTGGGGTATAGTTCCGCCGGTGTTGTGGTAGCGTCGTCCGTTGATAAATTTAAAGTAGGCGATAAAGTCGCTTGCGCCGGCGCGGGATATGCCTCCCACGCGGAATTCATTTTTGTACCGCAAAACCTCGTTGCCAAAATCCCGGGTGATGTCTCGTTTGAAGACGCCGCCTATACAACCGTCGCTGCCATCGCGCTCCAGGGAATTCGCCAGGCAGATGTCCGGCTCGGAGAAAATGTGGCAGTCATCGGGTTGGGTTTGTTAGGATTAATCACCATCCAGCTACTTAAGGCAAACGGCTGCCGGGTTGCCGGATTGGATATTTCCGATAAAAATTTTGAACTGGCAAAACGCCTGGGATGCGACGAATGTTTCACCAGCGATTTCGACGCCATTCAAAAAATAGGCTCGTTTACTCGTTCTTATGGCACGGATGCGGTGATTATTACCGCTTCCACGAATTCCAATGAACCGGCGGAAATGGCGTTGGAATTTGCTCGCAAAAAATCAAAAGTTGTAATCGTCGGTAGTGTCGGGATGAATTTTCCGCGTTCGCCCTTTTACGAGAAAGAAATCGACATTCGAATTTCCTGCTCTTACGGCCCCGGCCGTTACGATCCTGAATATGAAGAAGGCGGAAAAGATTATCCATTAGGATATGTTCGCTGGACGGAAAACAGGAATATGGAAGCGGTTCTCGACCTGGTAGACCAAAATCGCTTGCAGATAAAATCGCTAACAAGCCACGTTTTTGAAGTTGAACGAGCGCTGGATGCATACGACATCGTCTCCGGCAAAGTCGAAGAACCCCACCTGGGAATTCTGATAAAATATCCACCGGAAACATCCCATACGGATACGATCAAACGTATCACCTTTCAAAATGCAAATGGAGCGTTAAAATCTAATCAGAAACCGGTTGTGGGGTTTATCGGCGCAGGAAATTTTGCCCAATCCTATCTCATTCCCCCATTACAAAAAACCGCGACAAAGCTGAGAGCAGTGATAACAACCAGGCCGGTAAATGCGAAATCCGTAGGCGAAAAATTCAATTTTGATTTTGCAGCCACCGATGTCAACGAGTTGTTAGACGATCCGCAAATCAATACCGTTTTTATTGCCACCCGTCATGATTCACATGCCAAATTTGTATGTCAAGGATTAAACCACGGAAAAAACGTCTTCGTCGAAAAGCCTTTAGCAATAACGTTTGAGCAGTTAGATGAAATCGCTGGTATTTATCATAAAGCGAACGAGCAGGGTAACCCCCCTTTGGTCATGGTCGGGTTTAATCGCCGCTTTAGCAAACCGCTGAAAGAAATGAAGGATTTTTTTGCCGGAAGGCAGGAACCGTTAGTGATGCACTATCGCGTCAATGCCGGATTTATTCCTCGTGATAGCTGGTACCAGGCTGAAGATCAAAACGGAAGAATTATTGGAGAAGCCTGCCATTTTATTGATACCATGCAATATCTCAGCGGTTCATTACCCGCACAAGTAAGCGCCATGGGTCCGGCAGACACTGCCGGGAAATATTGTGCCGATAACATGATCATCACCATCTCGTTCGCTGATGGCTCGGTCGGAAGCGTTAGTTATTTAGCAAATGGCGGAAAAACATTAGGGAAGGAACATTTTGAGGCCAATAGCGAAGGCAAAACAGCCATTATGGATAATTTTAAATCACTGACACTTTACGAAGAGCGCAAAAAAACCGCCAAAAAGTATTCCGGCGCCAAGGGACATTCGGAAGAGGTCGAAGCGGTGATCGATGCTTTAACGCAAGGCAAACCTTCACCAATCGCGTTCGAATCCCTGTATTATACCACCAAAGCGACCTTTGCGGCTATCGATTCTTTTCGCCAAAATGGTCAGGTCATTTTGTTATAACTGATTGAAAAATACGAAGATGAACATTATCCCCAGGAAATAACACCGAACTGGAGAGAAAAAATGAACCAAACATTTCAGTAATACAAAAGCAAGCCTAAGAGCGTGTTTGAAAAATTTAATTTTTATGCCACCCACAAAGTGGTTCCTTTGGAATAAGTCACCAAAACACCAAGTTTCACGAAGTATTTTCAATATTTTTTTGTGATTCTTTTGGCGTAAGCCACCACTTACGTGGGAGACTTCGTGCCTTAGTGGCGAATTTCCAAACAGCCTCTAAAACCAAAATATAGAAAAGGTTAATTTTACCTGATTTTTCCAAAGCGGAGCACCAAGCTCCGCTTTTTGTTTGTACTAGACAAAAAGATGAAATTGCTTTCGAAATAAAGCGGCATACAACCCGTTGCAAACCATTAATTCTTCGTGTGTGCCCTGTTCTACAATGCGGCCGCCATCGAATACCCTGTCTCTTATACACATCTCCGAGCCCACGAGACTCCATTGCATCG
>CAXHHS010000143.1:0-11327 GCA_964015645.1 uncultured bacterium | reverse complement strand
ACCAAGAAGCTCGTCGGCAGCGTCAGATGTGTATAAGAGACAGGATTTAATATAACCCTTTAACGAATTAACAACATCTTGCGGGTTTCAATTCTCAATTCCGTTTTTAAGCGATAAAAATATACCCCGGTGGGATATCCAACAGCATTCCAACTAATAATCAATTGCTTGCCCGGGGACAGGGTTTTATTTAGCAAAGTGGCGATTAATTTGCCACTAATATCAAAAACCTCCAGGGTTACGATTGCCTGCCGGTATAATTCAAAGCGGATTTGGGTGGTTGGATTAAACGGATTGGGATAATTTTGAAACAGTTGGAAATCTACCGGTAAATATTCCCCAACTTGCTGTTCTCTTTCGATACCGGTAATTGGCCCACGACGCTCCGCTAATTGCGCAAGAAATAGCGATTGCGGCTCCAAACCGGGCATATTGCTGCCTTCGATGTATCCTTCCGGTACATCAAACGAATTCGGTGGTTTTTGGCCTGTTACATCGCCGAAACAGCCAATGGCATAATTTTGCGCAGTAGGCGGTTTCTGAATATGAATTTCGCCACCGTTGACATCACAATTCCAGGCAACGGAGTGTGCCGCAGACCAACCATGGCTGGTGCCAAAATAACCGCGATTGTACAACGCAAGGCGCCGAGGGTTGATATCCGGGCGTGGCTCATCCAGTTCTTTAAAATTATCGTAGAGCAATCCCTGGCTCCAGCGGCGATGCCCTTCGCTGGCGGCATAAGCGCCTTCGGAAGTGCAATCGAGAAATACAACGCCGGAAGCAGAGCTGGTTCCATTGGCAACAAAACTATGCCGGCCATTACTGGCATGGCAACCTTTAAACAGAATAGATTGCGATGCCAGGCCGGCATTAAAATTATACCGCCGGCCGCCGGTAATTTGAGAAACCGGATCCAGCGCTCGACAATCCTCGATTGTAATTCTGGTTGCTGTATTGGTGTAAATTCCGGAAAAGCCAAAGTGCAGTATGGTGCAATTGCGCACCCAGCCGTCTTCTAATGTATTCAAATAAATCCCATTCCAGGCATGGTTTTCATCCCCGTAGCCATCGGTTTCAATGTCGATTCGCAGGTTTTCGATCCCGATATTTCTTCTCAAAAATTGCCGCCGGTATTTGTAAATGTAAGATTGCGATAAACTTCTCACCAATGTGTTAAACACCGGCGCATCAATTGTAATAGTATTGCCTTCAATATTGGTAATATAGCGATTGTAGATTATTGGCTGGCTATCTATTTCCCAGGGACCATCATTCGCGGTAGCGCCCGGCTCATCGGAAAAGGTGCCGCCATAATCAATTGCTGCCAGCCATTGCTCGCTACCGGAATGGAAAATGATGATATTATCACCAATGGAAAACGGGGACGCATCGGTTACTTCAAAGGTTCGCTCGCCAACGAAAACGGTATCGGAGACGATATCACGATTTGTCCCGGCTGCCGAGTCCGTCCACAAAGAGGAAATTCCGCTGCCGGCAATTAAAACATCGCGCTGATGCGGCATATTCCCCGTCGCCAACAAAATAGTGTTTGCTGCCAGGTCTTCCCCATCCCCTGCTCCACGCAGCAAAACGCCTTCTACATTTAACCGTACCGTTCCACGAATTTCGTACAAACCGGCATTTAACAGTAATGCGCCGCGAATACCGCTGGCGTCTGGTGGAAAAGAATTCATCTGATCGATGGCGTTTTGAATATGGGCAGTATTGTCGCCTTCGATGGCGGAAATTTCCATCACCACCGGAACATCAGGGATCGACTCATTGGAATTTTTGTACCCGGCGTAGCTAAAATCAGGGATACGATTGCCCAGGGAATCAGCGACATAGGTTAATTTACCGCGATTGTCGTAAAAAAGGATATCCGATTGCCAGGGGGCTTGCGATAAAACTGATAATGGAAATGAGAAATAGAAGAAAAAAAATATGGATACTTTGCGGCTGGTATAAATCGACCTTCTCCTTTTTTATAAAAGACATAGCACGGGTTAAAAAAACAAAATCTCTAATTCAAAAAAATGTTAACCGTTTTTTAAAATGATTTATTTACCGTGTAAACCTATTCTCTTTTAAACTGTCAAATATTCAATATCCGGCAATTACGCCGGGGAAATTTGCGGATTAACAGCAACTATTAGAAAGGGTTTTATGATGAAAAAGGTGTTTAAGTTTCTTTTATTAATTTTGGGCCTTTCTTTTCACAAACCACTGTTTCCACAAGATTTAACACTTACGGTTGGCGATAAAGCACCAGACTTAAATTTTAGAAAGATGGGACAAATGAATGGAGAGAAGAATGTTACCTGGGAAGATTATCAAAACCAGGTCGTCATCATCGATTTCTGGGCAACCTGGTGCCCGCCGTGTATTGAATCCATTCCACACTTAAACCAATTAACGGAGGCGTTTAAGGATAAACCGGTAACATTTCTTTCTATCACTTACGAACCAGAGGAAATGCTTACCGCCTTCCTCAAAAAGCACCCGCTAAAAACCATAGTTGGCAGCGATAACGATTTTGCGATGTTCAAATCCTATAAAGCCTGGGGAATTCCGATGGTGGTAATTGTAAACCGGGAAGGATTTATCGCCAGTATCGTTCATCCCACTAAATTGACAACGGAAGTGATTGAAACGGTTCTGGAAGGAAAAATTCCTGATGTCACTCAAGCAAAAGGCTGGCCGGATCCGGAAGGAGCGGAGGATTATTTTCGATCTTTGATTAAAAAAGAAGAGAAGTAGGTTTTAGATTTGTTTAGTTTTAAAATGGCTATATGGTTGGATGGTTAAATGGCCATTAACCATCCAACCATGTAACCATCCGGCCATCCTTCTTAATCCCCTGGTATTTTGATAAACACACTCGTTTTTACCCGGGCGTAAGCGCCGAAAATGCCGGTTCCCCCTTCAATCGGGTCGATAATGGCTGGGATTTCCCCTGGCGAGAGAGTAGATGGCATTACTTGTAAATTCTGGCTGCTGATAAAGTTGAATAAATTATCATCCACCGCAAAGGCGGTAATTTCATTATCTCCAAAAAACGCGACCGCAATCCAGGGCAATTTGATGGTTAACGTGCCATCGGGATTCAAATCGTAATTCTCTTCGTTGATCAATGGCGATTCGTTGATGCGGAAATCTTCGAGATCATCTTCATCCTCATCAAAAATATCCTTGTAAAACGGCGTCAGGTTTTCAAAGCTGATATCAAATGCCTCGGTGGCAAATATGAACACACTTTGCCGCCCGGGAAAAAAGCTTTGGGTTACATCAACTTCCAATTGTTCTGTCGCTCGAAATGTAACGGTGTCCGCATTGGTAGCCACAACCGAAAAACTGTCCGGCACCAGGGTAGAAGCCCGCAGCACGGTATTGTTTTCATCCGGCACGGTAACCTCTAATGTATAAATGTTTAACGGGAGAACAATGTCGGTTGAAACCGTTCTGTAAATCCCCCTGTTGACTTCTCGATAAGCGTAACTTTGCGCAATATTGCCACTCTCATCCAGGCGATTTATAATTACGGCCGCGTTACGAACTGCTTGCTCTTCAAAAAAATAGGCGGTACCAAACGGAACGGTTTGGGAAAGTCGAACTTCCGGCAACCGCTCGCCAGCAAAAAGATAGGATTCGACGATATACTCTTTTTCAAACTCCGAAGGGTTGTTAACATCGCAAGCGATGAAGGCAAATAAGGCAAACAGTAGAAAACCGGATTTTAAAAAACGTGATTTCATGTTAAGCTCATTGACACATTATGCGTGATTCGTGTTGCGTGATACTTGATATTCGATACTTGACGAAACATTGAGTATCCAGTATCGAGTATCAGTTTTGGGCTGCCTAAAAATCCACCATAAACGAAATATTCGGGATAATCGGCAGCATTTTCACATCTTCGCGGGTGATGGGATTATCATTCAAATCATAAGTGTAAAACCACAAATTTCGCCGTGAATACAGGTTGATAATTTGGAGTTTCAACTCGTATTGCCCGATGCCGAAGAATTTATCGGCGCGCGTAAACCCAATATCCATGCGATGATAGGCCGGCAATCGCGATGAATTAAGCTCCCCGACAATAAACGGATAGCGGGTTAAAGAACTGGAAGGATAATCTATAGAATAATTTCCCTGAACCTCCGTATAAGCCTGGCCGGTAGCATAAGTAAAAACGGCTGTAACGCGCCACTTTTTGGAAAGCTGGTAATTGGGCACAATTTTAATGTCATGTATCCGGTCGTGCTTGGGCGGGAATAAATCGTTGTTATTATACCCGGGAAATTTGCGGCGGCTGGTGCTCCAGGTGTAACCGAGGAATCCGAACAAACGACCGCGTTTTTTTTGAATCATAATCTCCGCGCCATAGGCAAATCCTTCGCCAAAACGAAATAAATCGCCATAATCCAAACCGGCGGGATCGTTTACCAGGGGATCCAATTCAAACAAGTCGCGCATGGTTCGATAATAAACCTCAAAGTCAACATTATACGTTTCGCTGGGCTGGGTTTTTACGCCTAAAATAAATTGGTCGCCCCAGGCAGGATTAACACCCACATCTGTCGTTAACCAGGTATCGAACCCGCTGAATGCTTCGTTTGTAATCAAGGTTAAAAATTGGTAGTAGCGCCCGAAAGCCGCTTGAAACAACAGTTTTCTACTGTAAACATGCTCAATGGAAAGGCGGGGTTCCAGGCGAAAAAAATCGCCCTGGGTAAAATAATTTCCTCTTAAGCCGCCTTTTAGAATCCAGCGTACGTTGGGCTTCCAAACTTTTTGCAGATAGGCAGAAGCGTATTGGGTATCAATCCGCTCATTCAATGTCTCTTCGTCATCAAAACGGTTTTTGATGTTGAGCGATAAATCCCCGCCCCAAAAACCGAATTTAAATTGATGATTAGTATTGACAATATATTCCAGGTCTCCTTTTACGGAATAATCGAATACTTCATTGTCACGCTCAAATTGAGTGCCGCTGATGTTAAATGTCGGAAAGCTAAAATATTCCGACCCGGTCACGGTAAAATTGGAGAATATTTTTTGCGAAAACACGTGGGTCCAATTAAGGCTGAGAGTACGATTTCCGTAATTGAGATTAAAATTTGCATCGTCTGCAAAGGGAAATTTAACGTCATCCGTTCCGGCATAAAACGCCAGGTTTAGGCGGTCGTTGGGGCCGGGATCGTAGTTTATTTTTCCATTAACATCCAAAAAATAAAAGGAATCCGGGATATCATCGTTATTTTTTCTCAATGCGGCAAGCAGAGGCTCTAATGTAGAGCGGCGAAATGCCAACATCCAGGAACCATTTTTGAAAGGGCCTTCCAGGTTTATACGGGATGCTAACAGACCGATGCTTGCCCGCCCCTGGAATTCCTTGCGATTGCCATCGCGATTATAAATATCGATAACGGAGCCGAGCCGGCCGCCATATTCGGAAGGATAACCGCCTTTGTAAATTTGAACGTCTTTGATAGCATCCGTATTAAAGGTGGAAAAAAAGCCGAAAAAGTGAGAGGGATTATAAACGGTGGTGCGATCCAGCAAAATCAACGTTTGGTCCGGGCTGCCGCCGCGAATATAAACACCGCTGGAGAAATCGGAAGCGGCTTTTATACCCGGCAACAATTGAATTGCGCGAAATAAATCCGCTTCCAAAACCGAAGGCAGCTCTCGCACAAACGCCGGCTGCACATTTAACACACCAATCTGCTTTTCTTCTTCAATTGAAGCCTTTGCTTCTACCACAACTTCCCGGCCTTCTACAAAACCGGGTTGCATTTCAATATCAATCCGTTTTTTTTCGCCGGCCTTTATCGTAATTTTTAGACGAAATTCACGGTAACCGATGTAAGAAGCGACCAAAGTGTATGTACCGGGTTTTATATCCGGTATCGTATAATAACCGCTATTATTTGTTGTTGCGCCTTGTAGAGTTTCTTCCAGGTATACATTTGCTTGAATCAATGTTTCCGCTGACTCAGCATCTGTTAAGTAGCCGTTAATAACCACTGTTTCCTGCGAGAAAACCGGGTAGAGATTTCCAAATATTGCAATCACTAAAATGTGGAGAAAATACTTCATTCAAAAACCAATCTTTGTTTCGTACGATTTACTCATTAAGCACTATCAGATCAAACGATTATTTTATCGATAATAAAATTGCTTAGAGTAATTAACACCGCAGCCAGTATCAGGGTTCCGGTATCTTTTATAGAAAAATCGCTCACCAGTTTTTCGGTGATCCATAGCAAAAATGCGTTGATTACGAGCAAAAATAATCCGAGTGTAATGATGACAAATGGGAGAGAAAAAAATACTAAAATCCCTTTAAGGAGAAAATTGATCAAACTATAAACGATTGCCACAACGACTGCGGTGCCAAAACTTTTAAGCCGTACTCCGGTTAAAATTTGGGCAATACCGAATATTGCCGCTCCTAATAATACAATCTTTAATATAAGTGTCATTTTGCCTCCGTTTTATTTTGGTTATTCGAAACTTGAATGACAACAAAAATCAACCTGTTGGCAGTTTGATAATACAAAACCGCCGGGCTTTGAAGGGCTTATTATACGTCTGACACCCATTATATGAAAGCGATTCCGCAATTTTTTTGATCTTATCTGAATGGTGTTTGATAATCTTCTGCGGTAAGTTGGAAACTTGCCTTGCTTTTCGCGAGTTAAAAACTCGCGTTACCTTTTTTAGGGGGGAAAAAATCCCTTGATTTTTATCGAGATTTACTTTTAATTGAATGAAATTATTTAAGTTAAATAAATTTTCTGTATTTATCGAAAAATTGTTACCCGCCTAAATTTTATCTTCTTTATTTCTGTCGTTCTTATCAGCTATCTGTATGTTTCTCATTGTATCGGTGACTTTAGTCATTTAGCGATCACCCGTTTTCATCTAAACTAACTGTTATTTAGAGGAGGAGAAAGCCGATCTATAATTGCTACCATGCACATTTTTAAATCTATTTAATAAGCGTTTATTAAGGTCCTTAGGAGGTATTGATGCGTGGTAACCCTTTGCGAGAGTTTCTCGATGATGAGCTTTTTCAAAAATTATGGGAAAGTGGTTTTTTAAATGAACGTGCAGTCCGGGATCATTACATCCGGGAAAAGTTTTGCGAGTTAAAAGACCGGTACAAGCCAAAAGAAATCATCATTATGCTGCAACGGGAGTTTCCATATTTATCTACGGAAACTGTCCGAAAAATTGTCTATTCAAAAGAAATTACAGTTGATGAATTCGTGTATTAGATGTCATTTAAAAATGCAGTAATTTTATCTGCTGCTCGTTGGGAGGCTCCCCTGTCTCCCAACACTGTTTTTATTGCCCCCAATTCTGCGACAATTATATTATGATAACCAGGTTCCGCAAAATAGCGCCCTATTTCCGAAACAATATTCTCGACGGTGATGTTTTCCTGAATTAATTCCGGTACCACCGTTTTACCAAGTACAATATTTACCATCGCAATGTTGTTAATTTTTATCAACATTTTGCCCAAACGGTATGTGAGCGGCGATACGGAATATAAAACCACCATTGGCGTTTGCAGGTAGCCAAGCTCTAAAGTAGCAGTTCCACTTGCAACCATTGCACAATGTGAAAAGTGCATTAATTGATGCGTTTGAGAGCGAATTGCCGGAATACCGGGATAATTTTCTCTAAGCTTATCATATAAACTTTCCGATAATTGGGGCGCGCAGCCAATTACGGGCAAACAATCGAATTCCCGGCGAATTTTAGCTGCGGATTCGAGCAGTACCGGTAGTAAATTTTTGACTTCCATTTCCCGCGAGCCGGGGAATATTCCTAAAATTGGCTTATCGGTTGGGAGATTATTTGCTTTGCGAAATTCACTTTCGGTTTGCTGAATGCGGATTTGATCCACCATGGGATGCCCGCTAAAATGTGCAGTAATATTATGTTTTTTATAGAATTCCACCTCAAACCGAAAGATAACCAGGAGTAAATCTACAAATCGGCGTATTTTAGCGATCCGTTTTTCCCGCCAGGCCCAGAGCTGCGGACTGATGTAATATATGACCGGAACCTTCATTTTTTTGGCGATTCGGGCAATTCGTAAATTTAAACCGGGGTAATCGACCAGGATAATCGCCCTGGTGTCTTGCTGCAATTCGGTTTTGATCGTTTTTAAAACTTTGAGAATAAATGGGAGGTGTTTTATTATTTCCGCAAATCCCAAAAATGCAAGTTGGGAGATATGATACAGCAAATCAACTCCGGCAGCTCGCATCGCATCGCCACCGACACCAATAAAATCTAATTGCGGATTATTTTTCTTGATTGCTTTAACCAAATCTGCAGCGTGATGGTCGCCGGATGCTTCTCCGGCGACGATGAGTATTTTACCTTTTTGGATATTTTCGTTCATGATATTGTAAACGGTAAAAACCTTTAGGGTTTTGGCCCGGCTTATCCTTCAAAAAGCAATAAAAAAGCCGGTACAAACGCCCGGCTATTTATTGTTCTAAATAATTGTTTTTAATGAAGGTTAATTATCAAGGATTTCCTTTTCCTTATGCGCCAGAACGTCGTCAATTTCTTTGATATAATCATTCGTAAACTTTTGAATTTTATCGTGAGCATCATGGCTGTTATCTTCGGAAATTTCGTGATCTTTTTCCAGCTTTTTGACCGCTTCATTCGCATCCCGGCGAACATTCCGAATGGCAATGCGGCCATCTTCGCAATATTTTTTCACCAGCTTTAGTAAATCCTGCCGGCGTTCTTCGCTTAACTCCGGGATGGGAACACGAACCACATTTCCATCATTCGCAGGATTCAATCCAAGATCCGCTTGTAAAATTGCTTTTTCAATCTCCCCAATCAGTCGTTTTTCCCAGGGTTGTATCACCAATAATCGTGGTTCGGGTGCGGCAACTGTAGAAACCTGGTTCAGGGGCATCATCGATCCATAATATTCAACTTTGACCGCATCTAACAATGCCGGTGTTGCGCGGCCGGTGCGAATTCTTGCAAGTTCGTGTTGAACGTGCTCTACGGATTTATTCATACGCCCCTTGGTATCTTGATATATTTTTTCCAGTGACATAGTTAGCCTCTTACTTTTGTTCCAATCGGTTCACCTAAAACAACGCGTTTCAAATTGTCATTTTTTTCCATATTAAAAACGACAATTGGCAAACGATTCTCCATTGATAAAGTAATCGCAGTGCTATCCATCGCTTTTAAACCGTCTTTAACAACTTGCATATAGGATATTTCGTCAAATTTTACAGCGTTAGGGTCTTTTTCAGGATCAGCAGTGTAAACGCCGTCAACTCGGGTACCCTTTAAAATCACTTCGGCTTTAATTTCCACTGCTCGTAAAACTGCTGCGGTGTCTGTTGTAAAATAAGGGTTACCGGTTCCGGCGGCAAAAATAACCGTTCGCCCCTTTTCCAAATCACGAATAGCTTTTCGGCGAATAAATGGCTCTGCAATTTGGTTCATGGTGATGGCGGTTTGCACCCGTGTATCGAGGCCGATGTTTTCCAAAGCATTTTGCATGGCCATTGAGTTTAATACGGTTGCCAGCATTCCCATATAATCGGCAGAAACTCGATCCATCTCCCTGGCAGCTTCGGAGATACCGCGAAAAATATTACCTCCGCCGATTACCAAACCAACTTCTACGCCTAAATCCACAACCTTTTTGACTTCTTTAGCAAATCGACGCAACACATCAAGCTTAATACCAAATTTATCTTCGCCTGCAAGCGATTCGCCGCTGAGCTTTAATAAAATACGTTTATATGCCGGTTGTTGACCCATTCTTATTCGTCCCCAATGCGGAAACGTGTAAACTGGCGAATCGTTATATTTTCGCCCAATTTGGCAATAATAGATGTCAAGTAATCTTTAACTGTTTTTTCCGGGTCGCGAATATATCCTTGTTCTAACAAGGTATTTTCGGTGTAGAATTTATCCATTTTGCCGGTGGCAATTTTTTCGATAATATGATCGGGTTTCCCGGATTCTTTAGCCTGGTCTTTATAGATTGCCAATTCTTTGTCAGCAAGTTCCTGGGGGATGTCTTCTCTTTTTACAGCCAGCGGGTTTGTTGCAGCAATTTGCATCGCAATGTTTCGGGCAAATTCTTGAAAGTCATCGGTTTTAGCAACAAAATCCGTTTCACAATTGATTTCGACAAGTACAACTAATTTACCACCAGGATGAATGTTGTCTTCTACTAATCCGTCATTTGCATCACGAGAGGCTTTTTTTTCCGCTTTCGCAATGCCTTTTTTCCGTAAAAAGTCGACGGCTTTGGCCATATCGCCGTCAGTTTCTTGCAGCGCCTTTTTGCAATCCATCATACCGGCGCCGGTTTTTTCGCGTAATTCCTTTACTAAAGCGGCTGTAATATTTGCCATGTCCTCTTACTCCTTTATCGTTATGCTTCTACTGCTTCCGTTTTTTTTACTTCTTCTGTTTTTGCCTGGCGTTCGGCATTTGCTTCCGCAATGGTGTCTGCAATTGTTTTAGTGATTAAGCCAACCGATTTGGCGGAATCATCATTTCCCGGAATGGGATAATCGATTAAATCCGGATCACAGTTTGTATCAACAATTGCGAAAATTGGGATATTTAATTTTTTTGCTTCTTTTACAGCAATATCCTCTTTACGGGTATCGACAATAAAAATTGCACCGGGTATCCGCCGCATATCCTGAATGCCGACGAAGAATTTTTTCATTTTTTCGATTTCGCGGTCAATTTGCAGGCGCTCTTTTTTGGTCAATTTATCGGCGGTGCCGTCATTTACCATTTTTTCAAGCGATTCTAGTTTTCGGATGCTTTTTTTGATTGTCGAAAAATTCGTTAGTGTACCACCCAACCAGCGTTCGGCAATGTAGGGCATTCCGCAGCGCGAGGCTTCCGACATGATAATACTCTTCGCCTGCTTTTTGGTACCAACAATCAGCAATTCTTCTCCACGGGCAACAATCTCTTTGATTGCGTTACAGGCGGTTTCCAAATGCTGCAATGTTTTTTTTAAATCGATGATGTGAATATTGTTGCGCTCCATAAAAATGTAAGGGCGCATTTTGGGGTTCCAGCGGCGGGTAAGGTGTCCAAAGTGGACGCCATTTTTCAGTAGATCTTCCAATCCGACTTTCATAAATACTCCTTGTTTGGGTTAATCCGCCATCACTCTTACTCTCTTTTGAAAATTCCGTAAAGGAACACCCTTCAAAAGATCAAATGATGTGTGTGATCTGTCTCTTATACACATCTGACGCTGCCGACGAGCTTCTTGGTGT
>CAXHHS010000142.1:0-11399 GCA_964015645.1 uncultured bacterium | reverse complement strand
CTAATTTCTTTCACTCAAAACGATTACTGCAATACGTCAAACCGGTTCAAATGGAGGTCACTTATTATGTCAAACAATGATTTCAGAATTGAAAAAGATTCAATGGGCGAAATGAAGGTTCCCGCAGATGCCTATTGGGGCGCACAAACGCAGCGGGCAGTAGAAAATTTCCCGATCAGCAATCTTCGCTTTTCTCGCGAATTTATACGCGCATTGGGAATGATTAAACTGTGCGCGGCAGAGACGAATATGGAATTGGATCGCTTACAGAAAAAACATGGAAAAGCCATTGTGAGGGCGGCAAAAGAGGTTATGAAAGGAAATTTAGACGAGCACTTTGTTTTGGATATCTTCCAAACCGGCTCCGGCACTTCTTCTAACATGAATACAAACGAAGTAATCGCTAATCGCGCCAATGAAATTTTAGGCGGAAAAATCGGCGACCGCAGTTTAATTCACCCCAACGATCATGTAAACAAAGGCCAGTCCAGCAACGATGTTATTCCCACCGCCATGCACATTGCAGCCCTGGAGACCATTGAAAAAGAGTTGATTCCGGCTTTGGGAACGCTCCAAAAAACCTTTGCGAAAAAAGCGAAAGATTTTGACGACATTATCAAAATCGGGCGCACCCATTTGCAGGATGCCACGCCAATTCGCCTGGGGCAGGAATTTAGCGGTTATGCCAGTATGCTGGAACACGGCATCAAACGTCTGGAAAGTACCCGGCGGCATCTTTCGGAACTGGCGATTGGCGGAACTGCCGTGGGAACCGGCATTAACACTCATCCCCATTTTGCGAAAAAAGTGGCGGAAAAAATCACTCAAATCACCGGAATTAAATTCCGTGAGGCCCGCAATCATTTTGAAGCGCAGGGCGCAAAAGACGCTTATGTGGAAGCTAGTGGTGTGCTAAAAACCATCGCTGTTAGCTTGATGAAAATCGGCAACGATATTCGCTGGCTTGGCTCCGGGCCGCGGTGTGGCATCGGCGAAATACTGCTGCCGGAGGTGCAGCCCGGCTCTTCCATTATGCCCGGTAAAGTGAACCCGGTAATTGCCGAAGCGTTGTGTATGGTTTGTGCGCAAGTCATCGGTAATGATGCTGCTATTGCCGTCGGCGGCATGTCCGGTAATTTTGAACTGAACGTGATGATGCCGGTAATGGCGCACAATTTGCTAGAATCAATAAATCTGTTAGCAAGCGCGGCAACCGTATTCGAGAAAAAGTGTATTCGGGGCCTCAAAGCGGATAAAGAACGCAATAATGAAATGATTGAAAAGAGCCTGGCGATGTGTACCTCGTTAGTTCCTTACATCGGCTACGATGCTGCTGCTGCCATTGCCAAAGAAGCCTACAAATCCGGCAAAACCGTGCGAGAAGTGGCGCTGGAAAAGGAAGTATTGTCGGAAAAAGACCTTGCCAAAGCGCTTGATCCGCTTTCGATGACAAAGCCGGGTTAATTAAACACTGTTTCGAGTGAACTTGCATAATGCAATTCTAGTTTGAAATAATTTTGCATTTTGCAAAAAAGCCGCTCCCTGCTTTCGTTAGCGGAAACTCTTTATTGAAGCCATAGATTTTCACTGATCTACACGGATTCAGGGATTATTTTATATAAAAATATCAAAAAGTATTTAAAATCAGCGATAATCTGTGCGCTAAATAAGCCGGTACACTATTTGCCTTGACTCCACTTACATTATTGTAATTACCCTGTATAATTAAACAATTGGGATTGAACGGGTGAAAAATGGATTACGTCATTATGTAGAAAGGTGGTTATGGAACAAGGGCAATCTCATGAAACGAATCAGCTGGCACTGCTCGAACAGGCTTTACGCAGGGCCGTATCGGCAAAAGTCTCTGCCGGGCAGCTTTTAAAAACACTGCTTCTGGAAACGATAACAGCCCTGGATGCCGGCGGTGGTGCTATTTATTTAAGAGATGGTGAAAAATTAGAAGTATTTGGCAGCCGAAAAAAGAAGCGGCTCCCGAAATCTTATTACCGAAAATTAATTGACGAAAGAGGAAACCAACTTGATTCACTAATCCTCGATTCTCCTAAAGAAATTGCAACAATACTCTGGCTAAACGGGCATCCGTCTGGTATTATGTTATTAGAAAACCCCCAGGGGGAGGATGCTCAAAAAGGATTTTCCGGTTTTCAAAAAGCGATTTTTATTGCACTGGGCGCAACCGCATCGGTGATTTTAGAAAGAACCGCTGTGGAATCAGAACTCGCGTTGTTGAAAGCTGAGAAAGCGGGGAAAGATTCTTTCCCGAATATGATCGGGAATTCGGAAGGACTTCAACAAGTAAAAAAGGATATAAGTATTGTTACGTCCAGTGGTATCAACGTATCGGTTTTAATTACCGGGGCAACCGGTACCGGTAAAGAGGTAGTTGCCAACGCAATTCATGCAATGGGTGAGCGGAAAAATAAGAAGCTAATTACACTAAATTGCGCCGAATTTCCCGAGGCCCTTTTGGAAAGTACGCTCTTTGGCCATGAACAAGATGCGTTTACCGGGGCCAAAAATCTTAAAAAAGGATTTGTTGAATTAGCAAATGGTGGCACTTTGTTTCTCGACGAAATAGGCGATATGCCGCTTACGATGCAAGTAAAATTATTACGTACCCTGGAGGATGGTTCTTATCGAAGAGTTGGCGGCACAGAAACATTGTATTCGGATTTTCAACTTATATCCGCAACCAATAAAAACCTGGAAAAAGAAATTCAGCAGGGAAATTTTAGAGAAGATTTGTTAGCTCGTATTAATGATTATACGATTTTTATCCCACCGCTTAGTGCCAGGGTTGAAGACATCTTACCAATTGCGAAGGAAATACTGCACCAATTAAATGAAGAGGCTGGGAAAAAACAAATTGCCGGTTTTACGGAAAAGACGAAACATGCGCTTTTGCAATATGGCTGGCCCGGAAATGTTCGCCAATTGAAAAAAGTAATCAAAGAAGCATTTATTAGAGCACAAGGAAAATTTATTGATTTTCAAAACTTACCGATGAAGATACGAAATCCTACTTCGGAAGGAGGATTCATTCTTGATAGTATCATTCCGTTAGATGATGTGGTCCGAAAATATGTGCGATATGCTTACAACCGTTGTGATGAAAAAACAGCTGAAACAATGCAACATCTCAATATTGACCATCGCCGCTTATCACGTTATTTGGGAGATTTTAAAGAGGAAAACTTTTCTTTTCCCATGCAATATAAAGAGGAGTGGAAAGCGGTTCGACAACTTGACCCGCATTTGAAGGCAGCAGGATTAACGGATGAACAACGCGCAAATATGAAACAGGCGGTTATCGAAGCCATGATAAATGCCATTGAACATAGCGACGATCCAACCGGAAAAATAAAAATCCGTTTCAATATTTCAACGCTGTGGGTTAAAATCAGTATATCGGACAAAGGCAAAGGGTTCGATCCCAATCAAATTAAAGAGTTTGACCCGCAGGAAAGGATAAAAAGTGGCAAAACTCGCGGTTGGGGATTTCATATTATTCGAAATTCCGTGGATCGTTACCAGATAAAATTTGATAACCCCGGAACAACAATTATATTAGAAATGCGAAGAAATAGGCAGAGGAAAACGAATGAGCAAACTTCTAATAGAAAATAAAAGTGGTGTTTTAGTGCTGCATTACGCCAGCGATTATTTGGATTTGTCGTTTAAAGAAGCGGTAGAAGCGTTTATTGATAGCGACGAAATTCCTGATAATGCTCGTATCCTGTTTAATTTAGAAGAAAACGAGGCATTGAACAGTTATGGTGTTTCGGCTTTTATCATGATGTTTCGTCATTTGGATAAAAAAAATGGCGTTTTAGCATTATGCTGCTTTGATAAACCGATGATGAAAATAACGTTGCGGATTACCGGCGTTATTGCCCTTTACGATCAACATGTTTATACGACTGAAGAAGATGCCATTTCGGCATTGAAGAAATTGTAGCTTAACCTGCCAATTCTATCCTTTATACATTATCTCTTTTTAATAAAACCAATGTCTGATCATCATTGGCCTTTCGGTGATTCATTCCTGTGATTTCGCGGCGGAGGCGATCGCAAATTTGAGTTGCGCTATGATCCTCCGGTAAATCGTCCATAAAGTCTTGCACTTTGTGAACGAAAAATCGACCATCTTTATTTTGAATTTCCGCAACACCATCGGAAAACAATAATAACATATCTCCCTTTTCAAGATCGATATGATGTTTCTTATAGTATTTCACCGGGTGAGAGGCCATCTGCTCTATGTCCAAAATTCCGATTGCCGGGCTAAAGTCCTTATCTGCAATTTGAGCCGGGGTATTATGCTTTTCGGAGTGTTTTACCGGGGAAGGGCAGCCGGCATTGATAAATTCAAAGCGATTTTGTTGAACGTTAAGGCAGCCGATAATTAGTGAAACGGAAACAGAGCGATCAAATCTCTCGATTAGCTGGCTATTTAAAACTTCACAAATATGCCGGATATCCGTGTCATTATAGTTTTGCAATGCCATCTTTATCATACTATTTACCATAATAGAAGGGATTGCGCCTTTCATCTGTTTGCCTTCCACGTCGACGAGTACAATCATTACATCGCCGTTATCTAACTTAACATAGTCGAAATGATCTCCGCCTACATCAAACGCCGGCAGGCAAAATCCACCAATCGTATAGCCGGAGATTTCAGGAGGAGCCTTTGGCATCGAATCGAATTGTATCTTCCTTGCGGCGTTAATTTCTCGCTCTCTATAACGTTCGCGCTGTCTTTTCTCTGCCAATTTAACTTGTCGGCGAACGAATAAAATAATCACTGCCACCCCAATGATACCATATAAAACATAAGCCCACCAACTACGGTACCAGGGTGGCAGGATTTTGAAATGGAAAGTGGCTTCGCCGCTTTCAAGGCTATAAATATTTTGGGCTTTCACTTGGAAAGTATAATCGCCCTCCCAGAGGTCGGTGTACTCTTTAACAGATTCTGTTGGCCAGCCTTTTGACCAGTTCTCATCAAAGCCATCCAGTTTATATTTAAATCCATTATTCTCCTCATTCTCGAAAAATGGAGTCGCATACTCAAAGCGAATCGTATTTCGAGAATATTTAACCGAAACCGGGGCAGACTGCTTGAAGTGAGACCCTTCAACAAGCGTTGTGTCGCCGCCATTTAATGTTACATGGTTAATTAATGCCGAATAGATTGAATCATTTTTTGAGAAAGATCGAGGAACGCGATTATCATATCGAATTAAACCATAGTTACTCGCCAGCCAAACGATCCCGCTTTTTTCCGGGAATATGTGATTAACCTGTGTATATGGAATTCGCCGAAGGCTGGTTGAATCAATCGTATACGAGTTATCCGGTTGCAGGATAGCGCGAAAATTTTCATTCTCAGAATGAAACCAAAGGCCGCCTTTAGCATCTTTGGCGATGGTATAAACGTTTCTTTTTCCCAAGGTATAATTTTCACCCAATATTTTGTTCGGCAAAAATTGATTCTTCCCGGCATCGAATTTACGTAAGCCATTCTGTGTTGCAAACAATGGCGATCCATCAATATCAAAAACATAAAATTCGCCGGAAGATGCCGCCCCGTTCTCTTGATTATAATTTTCTACTTTACCGGACAAATATGCTTTCCAAAGTGCTTTTGGTTCGATTTTGCCTTGAGAATCGGCCATAGGGGAAATAGATGAAACTCCTTGTCCATTTGTGCCTAACCAAATGCGTCCTTTCTGGCCTTCAGCCATGTACAATGAATTTATATTTGTGGTGATCATTTTATCAATTGGCGTCCATTTACCATTATTCCGGTAAATTAAACCGATTTTATTCCAGGTCCCGACAAATACCAGGTTCGAGTCGATTTGAGATTGATGAAAACTTAAACCGGTACCTGCAAAAATTTTTTTTACGATACCATTTTGGTAAATATAAACTGCTGCGCCATTATCTATAAAAAGCGAAGATCCAACCGGTAGTAGAGCATGGCATTCATTGGTAAGATTTTTTGCAAGTAATTTGAATTGCGGTTGGTTGTTTGGAGAGCGCTCCTGTAATATATAGGTACCAGTGGTAGTGCCGGCAATAAGTTGGTTTTGAAACCGGGTAACGACCATCACATTTCCGGGAAGCCTCTTGCGTTTATCAAATACAGATATCGGCAGGGAGGTATCTAACTTTATGATTCCCGAACTTAAGCCAATCCAGGTATTTTGGTCTTCATCCGCATATAAGGCATAAATGTTGTCAGAATCTCCCTGCCATAAGTTGCGATCAAGTTTTTGCAGGAGCTTTCCATTGGCATCTATTAAAACAGCACCATTATCGTATCCACCCAATACATATAAATTACTATCTAAAGATACGGCTTTATAAATTTCACTTTCCCGGATAAAGTCATCAACTTCGGTCGGTAATTTTCGCAATTGGCCATCTTTGTATATAAAAAGTCCATTTTTACTAGTAACAATGAGCAATGCCTTTTCTTTAGCAGGGAGTATCGCCGAAATTTGATGTTGCCACGTTCCTTCCGCGAATAAAGGGTTTTGAAGGCTATCGTTTACGACTGTGTAGATATTGTTTAATCCATCCTGAGCATAAATTTGATCGTACGGTTTGAAAATACGCCAAAGATTAACATTAGAATTCTGTTTACACTTCGTTAACGAAGCATCTTTCCAACGGTATAAATTTTTCTCCGATTGGAAATAAACGCCATGGCTGGTGGTAAAGATTGTACGATAAAGCTGATCGTCATCATCCTCGTTTAATGGTTTGATTGCATAATATTCCATTTTCCCTTTTGAATTCGGCTGCAAGTATCCGAATGTGCCAATTCCCCCGGCATAGACAGTCCCGGTAGAATCGCAAGCGATAGATAGTGCGCTCATATTATCAATTTTAATGCGAGTCCACTCCCGGCCATCATATTCCAGAATGGCGGTGAGATTCGCAAAATACATGCGTTTACCAGGCCCGCGAACAATCCCGTAGGTGTAACCTTGCGTATATTTTTCCTGCCCGCGAAAATCCTCTTGTGTATATTCTTGAAAATAGGGCAGCCCTAAATCTGTATCAATTCCGAGCTGCGGTTCCTGGGCTGAAATTGGAAATGGAGATAGATTAATTAGTAAAATTAGGAATACGGGTTTCCAATACCGAAGAAGAAATGAGAAGTTTAAGTTTAAAATGGTCATGATATATGAAATTTTAGTGTTATTGATAAATAGCTTCTGAATGAATTCTACTTTAAGAAGCCGGGCCAAAGTTTGTAAAGCAAAGTTTTAAGCCCTTCCTTTCCAGGTGGAAATGAGTTTGAAAACATGGAATTATACGGCTGCTCAATCTGGGGTGTTAGTAACGTCATCCAACCTTTCGTATGTTGGTTGCCTGTCTTGCCTGATTGGCTTTGCGTTGTCTAAAGGTGTTATGTCAACTTCCCATTGAATAGAATTAGTGTCAGACTCAAGCGTAATGGAATGGTTTTCAGATCCAAACTTAACGGTAATTTTTATCGGCTTAATTTGCGTTGTCACTTTTATCGTTCTTTCTGTTTCTTCAATAGTCTCCCCACTCTTTAATGCATCGCTAATGTACACCGCTTCTAGAGGCTTTAAACTAATAGGATTACGCGGTTTATCATCTGTTGTACCCAATCTTGTTGCCTCTTTCTGCTGAGTGTTTGGAACATACGTAATTTCAATTGGATTGGCAGAAGAATTCTCAATTTTATATTGAAATTCTTTCGGCGGTTTTTTCAGTGTTTTATTAGCCATAGTAAGCCCTCCTTAAATGTTTAATAAAATCGGTTAAAAACCGTTAAGTTTAGAAATAAATAAATTTGAACTCGCACTTTTCTTTTTCAAATAGCGTGCCATATGTTTATAAACAGCCAGAACTTGTTGAAAACATTGACAATAGAGAATTTCTTAATAACCGGCTGCTTTGATCGAATTTTTATTATTCGCAATTTTTTGCCATGAAAAAATAGCAAATTGCAATAAAAGCAGTTTAAATAAGTTGTGAATTCTTAAAACAATCAATCGGCAAAATGATTGGGGATAAACTAATTGATGCAATATAAATGAATCATTTTGCCCCTCATTATTTTGCTTTTAAAATTTAGCAAGTTGTTTTTGCTTGTGACTTAGTTTCCCGAAAAAATTGTTTATTGTCAAGAGTATATTTCCCTTTTTAGCGTCTAACAGGATATTTCCCTTTTTTATCATATCGCAAATATTCTCCCTTTTTCTTTTTGCGTTTTGCAATAAAAACAGGTACTGAAAAATATAATAGGTAATCACTTGTCAAATTCTTAACCATTTGTAATTCAAGTAGTTAGCCTGCTTTGTTAGGGTCTGGTACGAGAATTGTAAACAGATGATGCATAAAGGTTTACAATGCCAGGCAACCTAAAACTAAGGAGTTGATTATGTTAGAAGCTTCCATTAATAACTCGGAAGGTCTATCACGCAGTGAGGAGAGGATTCAATCACTTGTAGTTCGCGAACTAAGCCATAATAAATTGGTAAAAGAAATCGCATCTAATCCGGGAAACCAAATTGCGTGGATGGAGTTTTGTCGACGGTATCATACGTTTATTGTGGAAACGATTATGAAAATTCTTGCGAAGGGAAAAAGTCATCAGTTGGCTGAGGATATTGCGCAAGATGTTTATCAAACGCTTATCAATAATAATTGTAAAGCATTACAAGGTTTTATTGGCAAGCATGAAAACTCAATTTACAAGTGGTTGCAAATGATTGCGGTACGGCAAACAATACGGCAACTAAAAACCCAACCGCAAACCATCCCTTTTGATGCAGAAAACGGGGCGATTGAGAGTGCCTCGTTGCAAAGTTCCCAATCGCAAAATTCGAGACTTTATGAATTGATTGAAGAAATTAACCATTGCCTGAATAAAATACTGAAAAACACCCGGCATATTGAAAGGGATAAGAAAATATTCTGGCTGCGATTTTATTACGATAAAACGCCGGAGGAAATTGCCATGCGTTTTGATGGCCTTTCTGTTAAAAGGGTTTGGGGAGTTCTTACTCATCTTAAAAAAGCGCTCCAAAACCATTTTGAAATATTGCCAATCTCGCTAAAGCATTAGAGTTTCGGGGGAGAAGAAGGGATTCTTCGAAACTCAAGCGGGGGAGGGGATGGACCGGCTTTCCACGGGGTAAAACTCGTGGAAAGCCACAAATTGCCGCGAACCTGTAAATCTCGAACACTTTTTCATGCCGTTTCACCAACTCCATTCATTGAATTATCCCTCTTAATTTGTCGGAATAATATACACTACATCAACCGTTGAATTATTGGTGTGGTTGGAATCTTTTTCCACCTCAATAGAACCTCTGTTTTCCAGCCGGTAAGGATTGGTGGGAAGTGTATTTTTGACAATCAAAGAATAGTTAAGGCGAATCGATTTGGCTGGGGGAATGGCTGCAAAAGTCCAAATAATTGAATCTGCGGTAACAGACATTTCTTTGTGCTCAACATTTGTGCTGTAGCTGCCTGTAACAAAATCGGCAATAGTTGGAATACTTTCTTTGACCGTAATTGCAGTTGCGGTATCCGGCCCTTCATTTGTAATCGTTAAAATATATTGAATGGGTTCTCCCTGGAAAACGGCTTTTACCATATCCTCATCGCGAATTGGCTGGTTTGTGGTATCGCGGTTTGCCGACCGGAGCAAATGAATATCTACCCGGCGATTTAGCTGGTGGATGGAATCGAGTTCAGCAGTTACGGTATATTTCTCGGCATCCTCCAGGGGATATTTTTCGCCATACCCATACGCAAATAACCGTTGAGCGCCAACCTGGTGAGCTTGTTCGAAATATTCTCCAACCGCATTTACCCGCGACTGAGATAGTCTGCGATTATAAATCGCGCTGCCACGTTGATCAGTGTGACCGCCGAGCTTTACAAAAACGTCCGACAGCTCCGGTGATTCCAGGGCGTTTGCCAAAATATCCAATTGCGCTTTGGCCGGCTCCGTGAGAGTAAATTTATCGAAATTGAAGAGCACCTTTGGCCGCCGAGGCCGGTAAATGGCCGATTGTTCGATTTTAAGATCGTAGACAATTGGCGGCGGTAAAACGGGCTCCGGTTCCGGTTGTTTAATTTTAAAATGGCCGATTTGATTGGCAAAGCGCGGATGTTGATCGAGATCATAGGCTAAAACCGTCCAATAATAATCACCGGGTTCATGTTCCGGCGCCGGTATTAATTGGTAGCCAGGCATCTTTCTGGTAGTATTTTTAGTATCGATAGGAAATTGTAAAAACACCCTTTGATCGCTATGATTATCCTGAAGCAACTGTAAAGGAAATTCCTTTTGCTTACGGGTTTCCGCAACCAGGTTTTGCAGCCGGGATTTATCATCCTTCACCAGGACGAGGCGGTACTGAACTTCATCATACAAATCGGGGTCGCGAGCAGTTTCCCAGGATAATGCAATGCTGTCTGTTACGAGATAAGACGATTCTGTTAGGCTGTTAAGATCGAATTTCTCCGGCCCGATTGGGTAATGGTTTAAACCGCCTCGTAATGGCGGCGAGAAAAACTCGTTGCCTTCCAGGTAGGCGAAATCAAACCGCATGGCGTTCCGTTTTCCCGGAATTGGAGGTGCATTTGCCAATCGATAACTCAATCCCAATGAAAATTTGTTGAGCAACTGATCGTTGAAGTCGTATCCCCCGCGAACTCCCAAAAGATAGCGCCAGCTTACTTCCGCGCCAAAGCTGAACCGCCCGTCTTCATCGCGCACTTTGTTGTAATCGGCGGCGAGCTGAAGTTGCAATCCTTCGTGGGAGCCAACATTTACCGCAGCGCCGGCGCGAAATGCCCGCGGAAGCGGCGTATCAACGGAAATAAATCGCAGCGGCTGGCCAAGCTGGTTAATGGCGGCACCGGCGGAAAAAATCGCATAATCAAAATTGAAGAGATTTATTTTGTAACGGTTAGAGCGGTAAAGCAATCCGAGATCAACGATCCAGGAACTCGCAACCAAGCCGCCTAAATCACTGCGAAAATATTTTAAATTCGTTCCGAATGAGAGATTCGGCGATAGAAAATTTAAAGGATTTCCGGCGCTGAGTGTGAACAATGCATCATTGGAAGAAGCGGTGCCAAGTGCTGGATCGCCGGTGCTATTAAATTCCCGGAAACCGAGGTAATGAATGCCAAGTGCAAACTTACTCTGTGTGCTCCAGGGCGTGTTCAGTTGTCTGCCGTAAATCCAAGATAAGCTGTAGTTATCAGCAATCCATTCGGTGTAGGAGCTTGACCACTGCCATTCACGCAAAAAACCGGTGGCAGCGGGATTGGCAAAGAGGGTGTGCATCTCATCGATGACT
>CAXHHS010000141.1:0-11418 GCA_964015645.1 uncultured bacterium | reverse complement strand
GATTAATTCTTCGAATTGATTTTGGGAGATTTCCCTCAGGTATTTTAAGTTGAAATAGTCGGTAAGGGCATCTTTATAATACTGAAATTTATCGAAATATTTCAGCATGTCGTAAATTTCGATGGTGGTAATAACGGAGCTGTCTTTAAACAAGAATTGCGTTAGCGTTTGATGGGGCCGGATGAGGTAATTCGCCTGCAACTTGATTGCGCGTTCCAGCAACCGGTTGAATTGATTGATATGAAATGTTGCCGTCTGTTTGAGCGTATCGAAAATTTTATCCATGAGCATCTGCACTTCCGGCATCTCGTAATCAAACCGCTCGCTGGAGCTAATCTTCTCCGATTCTTCTCGAATCCAAATTTCGACTTCCTGATCGAAAAAGTGTTTTACGGAATGTGGAATGTTGCGAGTTAAAATGTACATCAGGGGAATGTCATCCATTCCTTGTTGCACAACTTCCTGGCGAATCTTTTGGATAATATTGTCAATAATTTGGTCTAACATCTGTTTGCTCCATGCTTAATATTGCATAAAATATTTAACAAAATTCACCAGCCTCAATCATACATTCAGCACAAATTCGGAAATTTAAATGTAAAAGTATTCAAGTGTTCCGGTTTTTAAGTATTTGAGTTACACGAGCACTTGAACATCTAAACACTGGAAAACTGTGTTTATGTATAGACTCCCCATCGAAAACAAATTATCATAGTGATGATTCCCGTTGGTGAAAATAAATTTGTTCCCGGGCTTCGCGGATTGCTTTTTCCACGCCGATTAGCAGTGCGCGTTTAATAATGCTTAATCCCATGCAGATATCTTCCAGCCGGGGAATTACCGCTAATCCCGGCAAGTGAGCGTAATCAATCCCGCCATAACAATTTACCCCAATGCCTAATTTGGCAGCCGCGAGTGTCGCGGAGGTCAGTTTGTCGTAAGCGACAAGTTCTTCGTTAGAATCGGTTGCCATGGTAATTTCGCTGCAATCAAATTCCACATAATCGATATTTACCCTGCTCAGGTTTTTTAGCGCGGAAATTTCCGGGTAACTGAATACCGCCACGGAAATATTGTTCGCTTGAAAATCCGGCAGTACATCCGGCAATGTTTCCGCTAAAATGCTGGCGGAAAGCGGTGACATCTTAAACCCATCACGATTGGAAATATCAACAAATGTTACCATATCCGGGCTTATCGACAAAACGGATTTAATCAAATGTGGCTCCGGGGGGATATGAATATTTAAAAATGTTTTATGCAGTTTTTTGATAAAGTGAGCATCACGCTCCGGCACGCCGTTGTGAGAGTCGGCTAAAGTTAAGCTAATGCCATTAGCACCGGCAACTTCGCACAATATGGCAAATTGAACGGGATCGACGTCGCTATCATTCAGCACGTGGCGAAGTGTCGCAATATCATCAACCGCTATCGTAAGTCGTTTCATAAATTCGGTCTCCCACAGAAAGATTAAGTTTCGAAAGAATATAACAGAACTTAAGTAAAAAAGTGATCTAAAAATAATGTAGCTGGGTGGGTGGATAGGCTGCTGCGTAAGCGGCGGCCTTCGCCACAGCCGTTTAGGCTGCTCTCCGACCGTTTTCATGCGCGTTGATTCTAGTGTTTTGACGGAGAAAACTATGAGAATTCCTCGCCTTAATAAGGAGGGAGATTTTTACTCTTTTGAATCCGCCCTTCATTCCTGCTACAAGCTCTGTATACATTTTCCCATCAAATTAGAAATATCACCCGCTAAATCACCCCTTGGGGTGATGATGAAGTGATTTGAAAAGTATATATTTTTAGCGAATTCATTAATCTAACAAAACGATGGAGTCACTCTTATGAAAGATTTACAAGCTACCGGTTTAAAAGTGGTTGCGAGTTTGCTGCTTTTTTTATCCGCTGTTTACTCGCAGCCAAATCCGGCTGTTTTTGCCATTCAAATAGAAGCGTTTCCCAACGCCGAGCTGGAAAATCCACTTCCACCTTCTCCCGCCCTGGAAACCAAGTTGAACAATTTCAAAATCCACCTGGCTTACCCGGTTGTGAATACCGGCGTGAGCAAGTTGATCGCCAAAGCTTCTTTCCAGCAATTGAAATTTGAATACACTAACAGGGGAAATCTCGATTATGTGCCGAATAAACTGCGCGAATTGGCGTTGCAGCTTGCCTTCATCACAAATCTTGGCACGAATTGGCGGCTGAATATTTTCGCTGCACCAAACCTGGCGTCGGATTTCGAAAATGTGGGAGGAAACCACATCAACTTTAACGGCGGAATTCTCTTCTCCCGCAAAACCGGAGAAAGCAGCGGTTACGCTTTTGGCGCAATGTATACCAATGATTTTGGCGAACCGCTTATTCTACCGGCGTTGCGTTATTGGAATCAAAGCGACCGGTTTCGCGTCGATCTTTTTCTTCCGCGCCACGCCGAAGCAATGCTGCTTTTTGGCCCAAAGGTGGAACTCGGTTTAATCGCAAGAGTTTCCGGGAACCACTACCGGGTGGGAGAAGATGTAACAGTAGCCAATAATCAATCCACTAAAGATGGTCGGGTCAAATACTCCTCGCTGACGGCGGGGCCTGGTTTTAATCTCGGATTGTCAAATAATTTCTTTTTCACTTTAGAAGGCGGTATTGCTTTAAGCCGGCAATTTGAGTTATTCGATAGCGATGATAACAGCCTGACCACGCTCGACCTGGAAAAGAGCCTTGTTTTAAGGGGCGGGCTTCAATTAAGAAAATAAGGAAATTAAAATGGCTGCGGTGATTTTTCTTTTGGATGCTTCCTTGTTGGAGGATTCTATTGCGCTTCCGTCGCATTTCGTAAAATGGGCCAAACAGCCCGTAAATCGAGAAAAGCGCACCCTCATTATTGCCGGGCGCCCCACTAACCAGGATTGGGGAATTTATGACCGCATTATCCTGCTAAAACGGGGAAGTATTGTCGCCGATTTACAAATGGATGATCTGCCGGAACCACTTCAAAAAAGTGCTTATCGCATAAAAGTCAAAGGAGCCTTAAGCCAGCACTGGGTAGAGTGGTTTTCGGGCTTTACGATTTCGACGGAAAAGGGAGAAACGATGCTAACGGGAGAGGTTGCCGACCAGGCAGCGTTGCACGGCCTGTTAAACCGAATTCGGGATTTGGGCCTGCCGCTAATATCCGTTAACCGCGTTTATCCCAATTTGGAGAAAGCGCTTCAAAAATTAATGGAAGATCATTAACTTTTTTATTAACCAAATCAAGGAGATTTATTATGAAGAAGTTCCATGCAATTTTAGTTGCAAGTTTGGCGTTTATACTGCTAAACTGTTCACCGATTTCGGTAAAATCGGATTATGATCAGGGGGTGGATTTTAGCAGCTATAAAACGTTTGGTTGGGTAGATATGAAAAATGCCGCTGGCCCGATTCATCGGAATCCTGTAATGGCCGGGCAAGTGCGTGCGGCAGTGGAAAGAGAAATGCAGGCCAAAGGATTCACCAAAACCGATGGCGATAACGCCGATTTGAAAATCGCCTTTCACGCCGGGGTAAAAGATAAAATTGACGTTACCACTCATGGATACGGCTATTGGCGTCGCAGGGGGCCTCATGTCGTTGCAGTGGATGTGCATCAATATAAAGAAGGAACCCTGGTTTTGGATTTTGTCGATACCAAAGAAAAACAACTCGTCTGGCGAGGTTGGGGCACCGGCGTCATCGGTGATCCGTCCGAAGCAGTTGAGAAAATTGGCAAAGCAGTCACCAAGATTCTGGAAAAATTTCCGCCGCAGGGATAAGATGAATTCAAACGAAAAGAATTCTACTTAAAAAATCAAATAAAAGAGTATAAAATACTTGGAGACCGAAATGCCAACATATAATTCAATGATTCGAATCATCCTTCTCACAGTGCTGGTGATGGCCGGCAGCGCAATCGCTCAGCCAACGCCCGATAGGAATGAATCCGCTTTACTCGATCCGGCGGCGATGAACATACTCAAGACGATGAGCGACTATCTCAGCAGCACCGAGCAGTTCACCTTCCGCGCTGAGATTACGGTGGAAGATGTGCTGAACTCCGGCCAGAAATTGCAGTTTGAGAGGCAGCTTCTGGCTTACGTTCATCGCCCGGATAAAGTAAGGGTTGAATTTTCCGGTGAAAAAGGGCAGAAACGCTTCTGGTATGATGGCTCAAAAATCACCTTACTGAACATCGAGAAGAATCTTTATGCCCGCTCTGACGCGCCTTCGCGGATTGATGAAACGCTCGACTTTGCAATGGAAACCTATGGTATCGAAGTGCCCATTGCCGATTTACTGGTCAGCGATCCCTATCACAGCTTTTCACAGAACTTGGAATCGGCGATGTATGTCAGATTGGATATGGTGCGCGGCCAGAAATGCCACCATCTCGCCTTCACGCAGGCTTCGGTTGATTGGCAACTCTGGATTGAGGATGGTGAAAAACTTGTCCCCAGGAAGCTGGCGATTACGTATAAGGAGGATTTCGGCCAGCCTCAATATATGGCAGTGTTTACTGAATGGAACCTGGCGCCTCGCTTACCGGATGTATTGTTCAGTTTCGATACACCCCCGGGATCGGCGGAAATTGAATTTTTATCAGCAAAAGAAGAGAATTAAGAAAGGAGATCGAAAATGTTCAACAACGCTTTTTTAACGAAGCTCATCGTTTTCATCGTTGCCACCGGAATTCTGGCTTTTTCCGATCATAGCCTGGCTCAAAAACGAGGTGGCGGCAGCAAAGGCTCCATTCGCTACTCGGAAAACAATCGTTCATCAAAACGGCAAGACCGGCAGAAAGACCGCCGCCAGGATCAGCGCAGCGATAACCGCGAAGACCGGCAGAAAGATCGCCAGCAAGACCGCCGCGAGGAAGAGCGGGAAGATCGCCGCGATGACCGCCAGCAAGACCGCCGCCAGGAAAAGCGAGATGACCGCCGCGATGACCGCTGGGATAATCACCATCATCATTATCGCCATCACCATCATCATGGAACCGTGATTGTCAATCCTCCGCACGGGCATGTCACGATTGTCGTTGGCGGCTCTAATTATTATTACTACGGCGGGGTCTACTATCGTAAAGGCCCTAATGGATTTGTGGTGATTGCCGGGCCGGCCGGTGCTCGAATCAGGGTATTGCCTGCCGGACATGCGGTGGTGTACGTGGGGCCAGTTAACTACTATTATTATTACGGAACCTATTATCGCTGGGACCCAACGCTTGATGCTTACATCGTGATTGATCCGCCGCGCGGCGTTATCGTTCCCGCCTTACCGAACGGTTACACGACTGTTTATGTAAAAGGAGAAATACATTATGTCGTTGGCGGGATTCACTATCGTCCCTTCTACCGGGATGGAGTGCTGGTTTATATGGTGATTTAGGAACTGTTTTGAAGCCTTTATTGGCCACGAAGCCAAAAGTCATGAAGATTCACCAATAATTTTAAATATGCCTTAGTGAAACTTTGTGGCTTAGTGCTTTGATAGTAACTTTTAAAACACCTATTAGACAGACCACCAAACCCATCCTTCAAAAACACAACTTGCACAGCAGTAAACAGCCGCCTGGTGTACCATCATGTTCAAACCGCTGTACGCCTGTGTTCAAAATGCCTAAAATTCCAGGTACAAAATTCACACCTGTGAGATAATCGCACACAATTTTTGTAATCGTCAGGAAAAATTAATAGGGTAAAATACGCTTCACCTGTATAAAAAACGGAACCTGGGTTAAGGATTCTCTGCATTTTATTCGTTTTGCTCGTCATATAAAATTATTGCTTACGCGACAAATAACCGAGCCATCGTAGTTCTAAAATAAAGGCATGATGTTTGTAAAAGATTTTGCGATCACTAAAAACATAAGGAGTGCCTTATGGATGAATTAATACAAGCCCTAAAATCCCCTCCCAAAAAATCCAATCAAAAAAAGCGTAAACGGAAGCAATATCCCTTTTTGCCCTATCATCCGGAGTTTACACCCGGTTCCGGCAAACTATGGGATATTCCGCGCGATTGGAGAATTAATCTCAACGGCCATCCTAAATCACCAGACAAGAAAGCAGCGGCCGCTTTTACAGCAACGGAAGAAACCGCAAATATTCGCCATCTATTCTCCCGTGCCGGTTTTGGCGCTAATGTGGCGGAAATGCTGCAATATGCCGCCACACCAATTGCGGATATCGTTACCGAAATGCTCAATTCGCAATTACCGGCGCCGCCCGGCGAGTGGATTAACGAACCGTTCGATATCAATGAATATCTTAATTGGACACCGGAAGAGCAGATGGCTTTTTTGATGCTCAATTACGAGCGAATAAATGAAATGCGCATGTGGTGGCTGGAACAAATGATGAGCAAAGCAACCAATTTGCAAGAGAAGATGACCCTCTATTGGCATGGCCACTTTACAACCGATGCTGAATCCGCAGTGCTGGCTACATTTATCTACAAGCAAAACGACACGCTGCGCCGCAATGCGTTAGGCAATTTCCGCGCATTTTTGAAGGAGATTTACAAAGATCCCGGCATGTTATTGTATCTCGATGGCGTGAGCAACATTGTTGGAGCGCCGAATGAAAATTTTGCTCGCGAGTTGCTGGAATTGTTTACAATGGGCGTAGGCAATTATACCGAAGATGACATCAAAGAAATTGCCCGGGCACTTACCGGTTGGGAAATCGATACTTACAACGTTTCCTCATTTTTTAATCCGAATCTGCATGATTACGGTCAAAAAACCATTTTCGGCCAGACCGGCAATTTTGACGGGGACGATGTTATTGATATTATCCTGGAACAGGAGCAAACCGCCATTTATGTGGCTGGCCGGATTTACGAATTTTTCGTCAGCCGGGAACGGGATGAAGATTTCATCAATGAACTCGCCGCCACTTTCCGCAATAATGATTACGAATTTAAACCGATGCTGGAACAACTGTTCAACAGCGACTTTTTTTACAGCGAAGATGTTAAAGCATCTCTAATAAAATCGCCGGTAGAATTAACCGTTAGTAATGCCCGGCTACTGGAAAATGGTAGCGTCAATACGTTTTTTGTGTTAGCGGTTCAGGAATTGATAAACCAGGTACTGCTGATGCCGCCAAACGTGGCCGGCTGGCCGGGACAGCGTGCCTGGATTAATCCTACCACTTATGTGTATCGCAACACCATAAGCGAAATTTATGTCAACGAAAATCTTACCCGGGATGAAAACGATAACCCTTACATCACCTTCGATCCCTTGGCATTTGCCAGCAGCTTTGGCATCGAAACCTCGGAAGAGTTAGCAAAAGCGATGATCGACCACCTAATTCGCATTCCGGTTCACGAATCAACCTTCGACTTTCTGTTTACGACCTTGCTTGGCACCGCCGCCCCGGAAGACTGGTCGCTGCAATACCCCGGCGTGGAGCAATTAATAACCGATTTTCTGATCCAGGTGGTTCGCTTGCCGGAATTTCACCTGACTTAACCGAAGGGGTCTGAAGAGTTTCTTCAAATGATACTGGATACTGGTTACTGGATGCTCGATAAAAAATCCAGTATCCAGCAGCGAGAATCCAGTATCTGCCGATTAAGTCTGATAATTTCGATTACCAAAAAGCGGAAAACAAAAAATAAGAGAAGAAGGGACATAAAAATGAAACGCAGAGAATTTATGCAAGTCATGATGCCGGTCGCCGGGCTTCCGGTGATTTACCCGATTTGGCGATTTTCCAAGCCACTGCGCAAAATGAGCCGTTCCCGCTATCCGTTGAATTTTCCCGATGATGGCCGTGTATTAGTGCTGGTGCAATTGGGTGGCGGCAACGACGGTTTAAACACCATCATTCCTTATACAAACGATATTTATTATAATGCTCGCCCGCAATTAGCCATTCCTCAAAACCAGGTGATTACATTGGACAGCGAAATTGGTATGCACAATTCGATGTCACCATTTGAAGGACTGTTTGGCAACGGTGATTTGGGAATTGTGCAAGGCGTGGGATATCCCAACCCGGATCGCTCGCATTTCCGTTCCACAGATATTTGGTTAAGCGGCTCCGGTTCTGATGAAGTGCAGGAAACCGGCTGGTTGGGACGCTACTTCGACACGGTTTGTGCAGAAGGTGAAATGTGTGGCACGGTTGGCCCCCCGGCAATTCAAATCGGTTTAAATGCCTCTCTCGCTTTGTTAGGGCGCGATCAAAAAGGGATTACTCTCAATAATCCGCAGCAATTTTTTAGCCTGGTCAGCCGCCTGGGAGATGGGCATAATTCCGACCCGTTTCCCGAACCGGTAACGCCGGCAGAACACGAGTTGACATTTTTACGCGATACGGAAGCAGCGGCATTTCAATTTGCGGAAGAAATCATTACCGCTTATGAAGGTATCGAAAACCAGGTTCAATATCCTAACCAGGCGCTCTCAAACCAGCTTTCCATCGTCTCGCGGATGATTGCCGGGGGATTAAGTACCAGGGTGTATATTGTTTCCATCAGCGGATTTGACACCCATGCAGCGCAGGCGGGAACGCATGCCTTTTTATTAGGGCAGGTGGCCACGGCAATTTCACTTTTCCAGCAGGAGTTGGAAATATTTGGTATAGCGGATCGCGTGGTGGGAATGTGCTTTTCTGAATTTGGGCGACGGGTAAACCAAAACGCCAGTCAGGGCACCGATCACGGCACGGCAGCACCGTTGTTTATATTTGGCAATCCGGTTTTGGGTGGTATTCATGGCCCTCACCCCAGCCTTTCCGATTTGCAAGACGGCGATTTAAAGCACCAGTTTGATTACCGGCAAATTTATGCCACGCTGTTAGAGCAATGGTTAGTAGCCGATCCTGCCAGTATTCTTGGAGAAGGATTTACGACCCTTCCGCTCATCAACCCGCCAACATCAATCGATCCGAATTCTATCGTTCCGGATAAATACAGCCTTGGGCAAAACTATCCCAACCCCTTTAACCCCGCAACGACAATCACCTATACAATTCCCACTGCCACCCAGGTAAAGTTGGAAATATTCAACAGCCTGGGGCAGCGTGTAACAACGCTAGTGAACGAACGCCAAAACCGCGGGCGTTACGAAGTAAATTGGAGCGCCAACGGCCACCCCAGCGGCTCCTATTTTTACAAAATTACCGCCGGCGATTTTCAGGAAACCAAACGCATGACCCTGGTTAAATAAACCATACCTACCCCCACAGCCTTTCGGAGGGATAACCCCTTCGAAAGGTTGATTTTTTTATATTTTTGCTCTTATCCTTCCTTTCCTTGACTTTTGTTAAGCGTTAAAATCGTTTGTTGCTTTCACTTTTTTTAAACAAGCAATAAACAAGAAGAAGAATTCATACGAATTGTAGTGTATTAAAATTACGGTTTAGGGGGTGAGATAATCTTGTTCAAATTTGTTAATAAATAAATTTTTCTATCTCACCCCCTTAAGAATTTTAAATTATTCTATCGGAGGCGCAATATGGATCGAAGAACCTTTTCAAAAAAATTACTTGAAGCCATAACAAGTTTTGCCATTCTTAATTCACTATTTACGACTAACGCCCTTTCAAAAACAGGACAAAAGGAAATGAAACAACTTGATGTCAATATATTTGAAAATTGGCTTAAAAAATATTTTCAAGCCTGGGAAGAAGGAGATCCTAAATTAATAACGGATACATTCGCTGAAGATGGGGAATATAATCTAACGCCCTTTACCGGCCGCATGAAGGGAAAAACCGAAATTTATAAATACTGGGAAAAAGGTGCGCAGCAGGCACAAGAGAACGTTATTACAAATTACCAAATAATAACCGTAAAAAATAATAAAGGGTATGCAAAATGGCAGGCTCAATTTGATCGAAAGGGTAAAAGAGAACATGTCCGTTTAGACGGCATAATGGAAGTTACATTTAATGACAAGCTAGAAGTCGAAATATTTAATGAATGGTGGCACATGCAGGAAGAAAAGAATGGCGACTAATTTATTAAGCCTAAAAACGGTCATAAGAACCAAAAATTTCGAGACTACAAAAAAGTTTTATACCCAACTCCTGAATTTGGAAATCATAGAAGAATACGATAGTGGAGACGGATCGAGAGGGTGTATCGTTCGATTTGGCTCAGAGGGAAGCAATGCCTTTTTGGAGATATCAGAAATCAGTTTCGCCTCTACTTCCCGGTGAGTATCCTCTCCTTAAATACCTTCCGTTTCTTTTTAATTCTTAGCGTTCTTCATCCGTCAAATTTACACGATAGTTCTTTCTCATCTCCTGGTCTTTTTAGACCAAAAAAACTCCGTTAACCGTCAAACAAACCTTGAAAGACTATCTAACCCTTAAAAATACCGGGTAATCGAAAAGGCAAATTTTAGATTGTCGAACTCGAACGATTCCTCCGCACCGACCAGGTATTGGGATGGATTTAAACGCGTGCTGTTGGTAACAAAGGTATGGAAAACATGCCCTCCCGTTGCTACATCAATACCGATTGACAATGTGTTATGAGATTTTTTAGCCGGATCGCCGGCATTCTCCGGCAAAATAATACCCTGGTAGCCGGATATAACCGGGTTATATTCCACCCAAATGCTGTATTTGTTATTAAAATAAAATTGGTAATAGTTGCCCAATGTGAAGGTATATTGCTTTTCCAGGCTAAATATAACACTGTTATAGACATAAGACGGAACAATACCGATGCCCAATTTTTTGTTAAATAACATCGTATTATAGGCAAGCTGGGCGTAATATTGAAAATTGTCCGTATCCAGACGATTTCGATCCAACCCGGCGGGGATTTTGGTAACCCAGGCAATTCCGCCGCGCAGCGCAAATACACTCGGTAATGTTTTGCTGCGAATTTGCAGCAATTTATAGCGGAATTGCAAATCGAAATGGTTTTGGAGATTGCTGAGTCCAAAGGTTGTCATAAAATGATCCGTAATGCCATAACTGATGGCCATGCGCATATTTACCGGGCCTTCCAATCCCCAAAATCCATCGAAACCAACATTGAGCGGTTGGCGGAAACGGTGGGAAATTTCGTATTCCCAATCGCCCTTTTTTAGCGTTTCTGTTGTTAAAAAATTGGATGTCATTGTCGAGTGAAATAATTCCAAATCCAACTGTTTGGCCGGTTCCGAGCGTTTCCAATTCGGCTGGGAAAATGCGCTAATCGATAGCAGGCATATCAACAATATATAGCTCATCGTTTTCAATGATCTTCCTCCTTAACGTTTTTCAAATAGAAATCCAGGTGCAGTTTTATTTCCTCGTTCACCTTAACAAATGCTGCCAGCGTTGGCGCTTCGATATCAAAATCTTTAAGAAAAACCGATAAGTTGCAAACCAAGTGCATTTTGCCGCCAGCGATTGTGATAACGACCGGCGCTTCCAATGCCTGTTCTTTCCC
>CAXHHS010000140.1:0-11462 GCA_964015645.1 uncultured bacterium | reverse complement strand
TTATTACATAGAGCTATCGGCAATCGACTCAATTGCGTTTTTGTGGATACCGGGTTGCTGCGGTTTCAAGAAGCAGCCGAGATAGAAGCCATTTTCCGGGAGAAATTTGAGCTGAATTTGACATTAATCACCGCGAAAGACACCTTTCTCTCTAGATTAAACGCTATTTCTGATCCGGAACAAAAACGGAAGATTATCGGAAACACATTTATCGAAATATTTGAGCAAGAATCAAAGAGAATGGGTGATTTTCAATTTTTAGCACAGGGCACACTCTATCCCGATGTCATCGAATCGGTGTCTTTCAAAGGCCCTTCCGCAACCATCAAATCTCATCATAACGTTGGTGGGCTGCCGGAGCGAATGAAATTCAAACTATTAGAACCGTTTCGAGAATTGTTTAAGGATGAGGTTCGCAGTGTTGGCAGAGAGTTGGGGCTGCCGGATGAAATCATTGGCCGCCATCCATTTCCCGGGCCGGGCTTGGCAGTTAGAATTATCGGCGAAATTACCCAATCGCGAATTGATGTTTTACAAAAAGCAGATAAAATTTTTATCGATGCACTAAAAAAATCCAATCTTTACAATGATATTTGGCAGGCATTCTGTGTGCTGCTTCCCATTCAAACCGTCGGCGTTATGGGAGATGAAAGAACCTACGAGAATGTCCTGGCTTTACGGGCCGTTACCAGCACCGATGGCATGACCGCGGATTGGTTTCCTTTGCCCTACGATTTTCTTGCGGATATTTCCAATCAAATCATTAACGAAGTAAAAGGTATTAACCGGGTGGTTTACGATGTTTCCTCCAAGCCGCCTGCGACAATTGAATGGGAATAAACAAACTAAATCAATAAAAAACATAATGATAAAGGAGCGTCTATGTGCGGAATAGTTGGATATATTGGAGAGCGTCAGGCATATTCTATCTTGTTAAACGGTTTAAAACGGTTGGAATACCGGGGATATGATTCCGCTGGTATTGCCCTCGCTTTAAACGGCCATATCAACATGGAAAAACAAGTTGGGAAAATTGCCGCCCTGGAAGAACTGATCGGCGATAATGAAATGAATGGCAGCCTGGGAATTGCTCACACTCGTTGGGCAACTCACGGTGAGCCGAACCAGGTGAATGCGCATCCCCATACGGATAGCAACGGAAATATCGTTTTAGCCCACAACGGCATTATCGAAAATTATAACACGCTGCGAAAAATGTTGATAGATAAAGGCCATGAATTTAGAACGGAAACCGATACGGAGATCATCGCCCACTTAATCGAAGAAATTTATAATTCCGGCGAAATTTCCTTTGAAGAAGCATTTCGTGCAGCCTTGTTAGAACTGGAAGGCGCCTACGGTCTGGCAATGATTTCCAGTTACGAACCCGGGAAGTTATTCGCAGCCAGAAAAGGCAGCCCACTGGTTTTGGGAATCGGCGATGGCGAATTTTTTGTTGCATCCGATGCCTCCGCCATCATTGCGCACACTCGTGATGTCATCTACCTGGAAGACGGCGAATTTGCAGTGATCAGCAATGAAGACTATGTTACCAAAACTATTCACAACGAAGTAATCGAAAAAAATATTGAGCGTGTTACCTTCGATTTGGCACAGATCGAAAAAGCCGGTTTTGATCATTTTATGTTGAAAGAAATTTATGAGCAGCCGCGAACCGTTGCAGATTGTATGCGCGGGCGTTTGATTGAAGAAGATGGTGTAACGCATCTTGGCGGCCTCAGCAATATTCTCCACAATGTGTTGCGCGCTCGAAAAGCCTTTATCACTGCTTGCGGAACTTCCTATCACGCCGGGTTGATTGGCGAATATATGATTGAAGAATACTGCCGCTTGCCAGTGGAAGTAGAATACGCCTCAGAATTTCGCTATCGCGATCCCATTATTCAAGACGACCAATTGGTAATTGCCATTAGCCAATCCGGGGAAACGGCCGATACCCTGGCAGCCTTGCGAGAAGCCAAGCGCAAAGGCGCTACCGTTATGGGTGTGGTAAATGTCGTTGGTTCCTCCATTCCCAGGGAAACGCATGGCGGAACCTATATTCACGCCGGGCCGGAAATTGGAGTTGCCTCTACCAAAGCGTTTACCTCGCAAGTGACCGCTTTGTCTTTACTCAATGTAATGATTGCTCGCACCAAAACGATGTCGGCGGAAACCGGGCGCCAAATTATCCAGGAAATGAAAAGGCTGCCGGAAAAAGTAGAGCGGGCGCTAAAATGCGATCAGCTCGTTCAAGAAATCTCCCATGAGTTTAAAGATAAAACCAATTTCCTTTATTTAGGTCGCGGCTATAATTTCCCGGTAGCGTTGGAAGGCGCGCTTAAGCTGAAGGAAATTTCTTATATCCACGCAGAAGGCTACCCCGCTGCGGAAATGAAACACGGCCCCATCGCGCTAATCGATGAAGATATGCCGGTGGTTTTTATTGCCACCAAAGACAGCACTTACGAAAAAATCCTTAGTAACATCGAGGAAGTAAAAGCGCGCAAAGGGCGGGTGATTGCCGTGGTCTCGGAAGACGATGAGACGCTGAAAGACAAAGTAGATTACACAATTCCCATTCCCACGACAATCAACTTTTTGCAGCCGATTATATCGATTATTCCGCTGCAATTGCTGGCGTACCATATTGCCGTTTTGCGCGGCTGCAATGTCGATCAACCACGGAATTTGGCGAAGAGTGTTACTGTGGAATAACGCTTTAGATTCAAGTGCATAATACACGACGAAAAAATGATTAGCCTACGAAATAAACGAAAAGGCGCGAAAAATATGTTTATTTTTATAAACTTTTCGTTTATTTCGTAGATTTCGCTCCGTAAGGCGCCCTTTTCGGGGTAGGAATTTCCTGGTTTTGTCGTGTAGTATGCCGAATTTTATATCATCTAATACCTTAGAGCGTGTTTGAAAAATCTAATTTTATGCCACCCACAAAGTGGTTCCTTTGGAATAAGTCACCAAAACACCAAGTTTCACGAAGTATTTTCAATATTTTTTTGTGATTCTTTTGGCGTAAGCCACCACTTACGTGGGAGACTTCGTGCCTTAGGCGAATTTCCAAATAGCCTCTTAGCAAGCCTCTCCTTAAAAAAATCCCCTCACCATCGGGAACCGGATGAGATTCTCCGGGTATATCATCCTTGAAAACACAAACAGGAAATTTAATCCGTTTGTATTCAAAATTGTTTTTATATATATTCGAAATTTTGTATTCGAAATGATGTAAATGATGAAACCTAACGAAGGAAAAATATGAGAATTACTCACGGTTTGCAAAATGGCGTAACCTTTCGAATAGCATACTGTTTAGCCGCAATTGCCTTTGCGGTATTATTTTGGCAATGCGAAGAGAACCCCCAGGATGTTACATTAACAGAAAGAGTTAGCCAGCTAACTATCGATACAATTTATGCTAACAATTCAAATACCCATCGCATTAACAGACGAGTGAGCACTTTAAGCGCGGATCGATTACACTTAGGAAGCACAAATGGCTATACCTTTCGCTCGATTCTTCGTTTTGCCGGGCTGCCGGATAGCATTGTCATCGACTCTGCCTGGATAAAGTTCCAAAGCCTGGGGATTTCCAAAGAAAAGAATATTACACCGGTGGAATTTTCCGTTCCCGGTTTTCCGATTATCAACCCATGGGTAACGGATACATCCGATGTTTGGGATGACTACGCAAGCAATGTGGATTTCACGAATTCTATGGGCGAGGTATTAGTAACAACGGCAGATAGCGGTGCGTTTTTTTTCAACTTCAATGAATTTGGTTTACAGCGTTTAAATGCCTGGGTGGATACTGCCTCCGGTATTCCCAATAATGGCCTTGCTCTTGATTTGCAAACCCAAACACCTAATTTCGTTAAAGAATTCCAGGGTAGAAATGCAGCAAACGTCGTTGGACCGCTTTTATTTATTCGTTATCAAGCCGAAATGGATACCGTTATTAACGATACAATGACCACGATTCTTGTAGATCAAACCGATTCCCTTCTGTCTATTTCTGATGCGTTTTTCTTTGATGGTAAATTCGAAAAAATCCCGGATCGCGTGCATACCACAACATTGGATACGCCCCTGGTTTCGGTATTATCATTTAACCTGGACACATTGAAGCGAATTCACCCGGCAGGCGTAATCATCGAGTCTGTTAATATTCAACTACCGGTCGATTGGGATAATACTTTATTAAACAGTTCACTCGGTAACAATATCCACATTTTACCATTAACCAGTGAAGTCGATAACGATAGTGTAAGGATTCTGATCGAGTTTATTAGTAATGGCCTGGATATTTCGCTATCACAATTTACAATCGATTCTACTTACCTTGAGGTTCCAGATGGCATTCAACGCGCATTATTAGGCAGTCAATACGTGCAGCTTATGTTAAATTCACCGGATTTTGCTACTGGGTTTTATATCGAGTACCTTCAACAAAGCCAGCACTTTTCTACGGCGTCCTTTTTCCGGCACGACAACTCCCCTTCCCAACTTCGCCCGCGGTTAATTATTACGTCACTTGTGCTGCCAGACGAACGCCTTTAGTAAAAATAAGCGATTGATTCGATCTATTTTATTTGACAAAAGGATGATAAATGAAACAGTTTTGCAAATTTCAGATACAATTGATTTTCCTTATTAGTTTGATCACCAGTGGTATTTTATACGGCGGCTCTTATTTAACCTCCAAACCGAATGGGTTGGGGATAAGAGTTTATGATACCGGCGTACGCGGTATTGGCATGGGGCGTACCGGCTTGGCTTCGTTCGACTCTGTAGAAGTTAACAATTACGGAATTACCCAATGGCTTAACATTTCTCTCAGCCGAACGTCCATCGGTGCAATTTATAACCTGGTAAACACAGAACTTTCCGAAAACACCTTTACAACCTCCACAGCAGATTTAGCAAAGTTGAATGTTGCAATTCCGCTCCAAAGAAAAAAAATGATGCTTGGCGTTACGCTGCAACCCTATACTTTCCTGGATTTTAAATCCACGCAACCGGTGGTAAATGAAATACAGAATTTCGACCAAAACACAATTTACAGCGGCAGTATAAGCCGGGCACAACTCAATTTCGTTTGGTCGCCGACCCCGGTTGTGGGATTTTCGATTAATGGGAATTTATTTTTTGGCCAGTTGAAAGATCGGTTTGAGTTTCGTTTTAACAACACCGGGTTTTCAGATACGTTTCACGAAGTAAACTATAAGATAAATGGGCCAGGCATTGGGTTCAATTTGGAAGTTCGCCCCACTCCTACGGTAAAGATTGCCGGCTTTGTTGACCTGCCGCCTTCGCTTAACATTTCTGTTGATTATTCGTCTGCGAGCACTCCCGTTGAAACACAAGATCGCAACTTTGATACCTTTCCGCTGCATTTTGGTATCGGCAGTGCATTAAAGTTAGGGTCGCGCTGGCAAATTTCCGGGGATTTCTCTTATCAAGCCTGGTCAGAAGTGCAAGACACGCCAGACCCTGATTTTGAAGATTGGTATCATGCCGGGTTTGGCTTCGAAAGATCCGCCAAAAGGCAGCGCGGTAAAGGCGTTCTCAGCAAAATCGACTTTAGAGGCGGCGTTTCATTTACCCAATTAGGCTACAAATTCAACAATGAATCCGTATCGCAAAAAGCTCTTCATTTTGGGCTGGGATTGCCATTTGCCGGTTTTAACAATCGCATCGATATTGCTTTTTCCGGCGGTATGCTCGGCGATAATTCCAAAAACTTATTTCAAGAAACGTTTTTTAAAGTTGATGCCGCATTATCCATTGGTGAATTGTGGTTTCAGAGAGTAAGATAACCAATTAATTGACATTCCCCTTGTCTAAAAACTTGATTTGCGTTAAAATACATTGCAAGTTTTGTGATCTAAGTTTTTAAAGGCGTTTCATCATAAACAGGAGGATGAACTTCAATATGAAACCTGCTAAATTGACATTTCTATATTTGATTTCAATTGCAATGCTTTTGCTGGTTAGCATTACCTTTGCCCAGGATGATATGGATGACGAAGAAATGGAGGCTGAAGAGCTACCATGCAAACCGGAAAGCTTTGAAACACCTTATGATAAATTTCAAACCGACACGATTAAAACCCGGGACATACAAATTTGGTATAGCTTTGGCTCCGAAAAATTTAAGCAAAAACTTTACAAGGAAGCACTCCCTTATTATTGGAAAGTGCTTGTTAACGACCAAACCGGAAAATATAAAATTTCATACTCCAAAATATCAACCTGTTATACCGAATTAGGAAAACAGAATCCCGAACTCAGCAATACATATCTTGACAGCACGCTCTTGATTTTATACCGCGGGTTGGAAAAAAATCCCTCCAATGCCACACTTAACTTTCACGCTGGCAGAATTCAAAGGGCAAGGCGACAACCGCAATGCGCTATTCCTCATTATGAAGCATTAGTCGCAGGTAAACCGGATGAAACGAGATATTTAAAAATTTTAGCCAGCCTTTATTTTGAAACTGATAACGAAAAATCTCTCGAAGTCCAACAAAAAGTAGTAGCGCTTAACCCTGACGATTTGGAAGCGAATAACCTCCTCGTAGAAATGATGAATCAATTTGGGAAAGATCCCTTTGATGCCATGAAAGACGCTTTTATGAGAGACCCTAAAAACGTCAGAAATGCGATGCGATACGGGCAGGAAGCGTATTCCAGGGGGCAGTATAACGAATCATTATTAGCAGCCGATTCTATTATTGCCGCCGATGCACAACATACGGAAGCAATGGCTTTGAAGGCGAAAAGTTATGAAGGGTTAAACCAAATGTCCGACGCCATCAAAATTTATAAAGATGTGTTGCAGCTAAAACCCAAAGATATTAAAACATTATGTTCCATTGCCCGAGCCTATTCTCAACTAAACAATTTTTCGGCAGCACGCTCCAATGTCTTGCAGGCGATGCGAATTGATAACGGCAACGGAGAACCGTACATGGTTATGGCGCAAATTTATGAAGATGCCGTGGATTACTGCTCCGGAAAACGCGATGACAACGAATACACCTACGATGACAAACTTGTGTTTGAAAAAGCTCGTGGTGAATATGCGAAAGCTAAGCGGGATGCAAATTTTGCTTCCACCGCTTCCACTCGCTATAGCAACCTGGCGGTTTTAGTTCCCACTAGAGAAGAAGTCTTTATGAAAAACAACCGGAAGACGATTAAAGACGGTTGTTATAGTTGGATAAAATAAGTTATAAGTGACCTAAAGTTTGCTCCGAGGGAGCTCCTTCGGAGCAAGTGATCTAAAGTTGAAAAACTTTAGGCGCTTTAGCTCACTTGCGAACTTGCAAACTTAACACCCTCTTTTCCTTTAAGCTCTTTTTAATCAATTCTAAATACACACTCCTAAATGTATGGTAAAACAATGCTGGATCATGTCAAACATTTCGACCCCGATATTTATCATGCCATTCAAGGCGAAGTTGAACGAGAAAACACCACGCTGGAATTAATCGCTTCGGAAAATTTTGTTAGCCAGGCAGTGTTGGAAACTGCCGGTTCTGTAATGACCAACAAATATGCCGAAGGATATCCCGGTAAGCGTTATTATGGTGGCTGTGAGCATGTAGATATCGCCGAAGACCTCGCCAGGGATCGCGCAAAAGAGCTATTTGGCGCAGAGTATACCAATGTGCAACCGCACTCCGGCGCCCAGGCCAATATGGCGGTCTACTTTACATTTTGCAAACCCGGTGATACGGTAATGGGAATGAATTTAGCGCACGGCGGCCACTTAACTCACGGCAGCCCGGTAAATTTCTCCGGAAAGATTTACAACATCGTTGCTTACGGGGTAAAGCAAGATACCGGTTACATCGATATGGATGATGTTGCCCAAAAAGCCCGCGAGCACAAACCACGCATGATTTGCGTTGGGGCCAGTGCCTACAGCCGGTTTTTCGAATTCGAGAAATTCCGGGAAATTGCTGATGAAATTGATGCCATCCTGTGGGCGGATGTTGCCCACCCGGCGGGATTAATTGCAGCTGGTTTGCACCCATCCCCTATCCCTTATTGTGATGTAGTCACAACAACAACCCACAAAACCCTTCGCGGCCCCCGCGGCGGAATGATTTTGATGGGCAAAGATTGCGAAAATAAAATGGGAATTGTTGCACCAAAATCCGGGCGGGTAAAAATGCGTTCGGAAATTTTGGATAGCACGGTGATGCCCGGCGTTCAAGGCGGCCCGTTAATGCATGTTATTGCAGCCAAAGCAGTTGCATTTAAAGAAGCGCTGCAACCGGATTTTAAGGAATATGCCGCACAAATCATCAAAAATGCCCAGGCGCTTGCGAATGGCCTTGTAGAACACGGTTATGCCATCGTTTCCGGTGGAACGGATAATCACGTAATGCTGATGGATTTAACCGAAACCGGTATTAGCGGGCGAGATGCGGAAGATGCGCTCCACGCTGCTGGCATCACCGTTAACAAAAACATGGTTCCGTTCGATAAGCGCAACCCGTTTGTTACCAGCGGAATCCGGCTCGGCACTGCCGCACTCACTACCCGTGGATTTAAAGAAGGCGAGATGAAGCAAATTGCCCGTATGATCGATACGGTATTGAAAAATGTAGAGAACGAGCAGATCTATCAGCAAATAAAAAGCGAGATTGCGGAAATGTGCAAGGGATTTCCGTTGTATAATTTTGGCAAAGAAGGTTAGTTTATGAAACTAATTTCGCCGAATTAAATGCCCAATAAAAAAGCCGCTGATTAAAGTTAGCGGCTTTTTTAATGAAAGATTTTGAATTCGCTTTTTTCCAAACCTGCCTATTCTCCGGCCATTGCTTCAATTTCGACCATGAGTTCCGGAAGAACCAGGCGTTGAACACCGAGTAAAGATTACGGCGGCCTTATGCCCGCTTCGGAAATCCAATTCAACGATAAAACAAAAATTTAGATCTCCCTTGTAATAAATGACACTGCAAATGTGAACCTGTTGCCGTTTCAAGTTTCAAGCGTTATATTGATGCCAAAAACAAATGCTAAAACAAAGAGATTTTTATGCTACCACCTAAAAAACGACAAAAAGTATTGGCTCTGTTAGAAACTGAATATGGCAATACTACAACGGCGTTGAGTTTTAAAACCAATTTTCAATTGCTGGTAGCAACAATCATGTCTGCTCAAAGCACCGATGTACAGGTTAATAAAATTACCAAGCCATTATTCGAAGAATATCCAACCGCAGCATCTATCGCCGGTTTGTCCCTGGAAGCATTGGAAGAAAAGATCAAAAAAGTGGGATTATACCGTAGTAAAGCAAAGAATATTTTAGCGACGGCCAACATCATTGCGAATGAATATGGTGGCGAAATTCCCAAAACGCGTGAAGAACTCATCAAGTTACCGGGCGTGGGGAGAAAGACGGCCAATGTGGTTATCAGTGTGGCATTCGGAATTCCGGCGATTGCGGTGGATACCCACGTATTCCGCGTCTCTAACCGGATTGGTTTGGCAAATGCCAAAAACGAGTTAAACACCGAAAAACAATTGATGGAAAATATCCCGGAAGATAAATGGGCGCAGGCACATCATTGGCTGATTTGGCATGGCCGGAAAATCTGCAAAGCACAAAACCCGCGATGTGAAATTTGCCCCTTGCAGGAATATTGCAAATACTTTCAGAATTAGATAAAATTGAAGCGCATTTTAAAAAAGTAAATCAAAATGAACCCTAACATATTTTTCCAAAAACGATGGGTAAAATGGAGTTTGGTCTTTCTTTTTTGGACGGCGATGGGGTTGCTATTCGTTTTTCAAGCATATATTTACAATGCCAGTTACGATGCCCGGGAGTTTAAATGGCTGCAAGCGTTTACTTACCGGCTAAGCGATTATTGGTTATGGGCGCTGCTAACGCCTTTCATTTATTTCCTCTCAACTCGCTTCCCGCTTGCGCGCCAGCATTTTGCCAAAAACTTATTGATCCACTTTGGGTTTAGTATTCTGATCTCTCCATTGCAGCGATCGATAAGCGTAATTGGCAATTTCATGATTTTGGATACGCTCGAACAGTTGGATAAACCAATCGGAGCGATGCTGGAGCGCGCCAAGTTTGGCATTATCGGCGGCAGCTTCGATAGTTGGATTATGTATTGGACGATCCTGATCGTCTGTTTCAGCATTGGATATTATCGCAAATACCAGCGGCATAAACTGCGCTCCTCTCAATTAGAAACGCAATTAGCGCAGGCGCAATTACAGGCGTTAAAAATGCAGCTTCACCCGCATTTTTTGTTTAACACCCTCCACGCAATTTCCACCTTAATGGACGAAGATATCAAAACCGCCCGCAGTATGCTGGTACGGTTAAGCGAGCTGCTGCGCGTTACTTTAGAAAGCGCCGGCACACAAGAGGTATCGCTAAAAAAAGAATTGGAAATGCTTAACCGCTATTTGGAAATAGAACAAATCCGCTTTCAAGACCGCCTAAAGATTGAAATGCAAATTGCACCGGAAACGCTGGAGGCGCAGGTGCCCAATTTGATTCTTCAACCAATTGTGGAAAACGCCATTCGCCATGGCATTGCCCCCATTTCGCGTGCCGGAAAAATCGATATTCGTGCGCAGCGCAGCAATGGTAAACTTCAATTGGAAATACAGGATGATGGAAAAGGAATTCCTGAAGCACAGCTTGCCAATCTTAATACCGGTGTCGGTTTGTCTAATACCAAAAACCGGTTGGAACAGCTTTATGGGGAAGATCAAAAAATGATGTTACGGAATGGTGAAGAAAATGGGCTGTCGGTATTTTTGGAGATACCTTTTCGAGCTGTAAAAAGCACGAACCTTTAAAAAGCAACAAAAATGACGGAATTTATTGAATTCCTAACATATTTGGGTGGATTTTGGCTCTTTACTTTTAATCAAACATTCCGTGATAGAGCGATCAATAAATGGAAGCGATGGGTTAAGCATTGGTGGGGATACCCCTGGTTATTGGCCAAATAATAGTTTATGGAACTATAGGCTTATTGCCATTTGTTTTAATTATTATCTTAATTTTGTAATCCCTTCTTTTGGGAAGGCATTATTACTAAACCTGGTCTATACAAATTCATAAAGAGGAACTTGGTTAGCCGGTTTTGGCGGCATATCTAACAATTTTTCAATCTTTCGTACGGTCTCCGGCTTTAAAAGGACATCCCCGCAAACATCACACACTTCTGCCGGAACATGATCGATTACCACTACTTTTCCTTGATAACGGACGGTATGGACAATTTTTCGCTCTTCATACTCTCCTTTACAGTCATTAATACTACACTTCATCTTTTTTCCTCCGTTGGATCGGCGATATCCATTTAGTATGATTTAAAACAGCTTCTAAATCAGTAACCTCAAAATTCTGTCTCTTATACACATCTCCGAGCCCACGAGACTCCATTGCATCG
>CAXHHS010000139.1:0-11473 GCA_964015645.1 uncultured bacterium | reverse complement strand
ACACCAAGAAGCTCGTCGGCAGCGTCAGATGTGTATAAGAGACAGGGTACGCCCTATCGAATTTCAATTCCAATCCACGGAAACAAACCCTTAAAAGTTGGCCTGCTAAAACATCTCATGAAAATCGCGGAGATCAAAGAAAAAGAATTATAAATATGGTGCGAAATAAAAACATTTTGGTTTGGTTACCCATCTTCCTCATTCTATTTATTCTATCATTAGACTACTGGAACTGGCACACCTCTATCCAACTCAGCTTCTTAAATTTCCCCCTCTGGATTTACTACTTTATTCTGCTACAACTCATTTTCTTCGCCGCCTTCTACATTTTCTCCGTTAAATACTGGAAAGATACTTCAACCCCGGACCACCAATAACATTCATCCTTTTTCCCCGACAAATACATTTCCATCCTGGAAATAAATCGGGATAAAATCGTCCACGATTTCACCTTCAGTTTCACAATATAATATGATTACGATCTCCATCATTCTCCTCTACCTCCTTGTTACTCTCGCCATCGGCTTTTATGCCTATCGCAAAAGCCAAAATAATCCCGATGATTATTTTCTTGCCAGTCGCGGCGTGGGGCCGATTGTACTGTTTTTTACCCTGGTAGCGACGAATTTCAGCGCCTTTTTCTTTTTGGGGTTTGCCGGTGCCGGCTATCGGATTGGCTACAGCTACTACGGCATCATGTCTTTCGGGACTGCGATTGTGGCGCTCTCATTTTATTTTGTGGGGCATAAAGTGTGGCTGTTGGGCAAAGAAAAAGGCTACATCACCCCACCGGAAATGATCGGCGACCGTTTCCAAAGCAAGCCGCTGAAAATTGTGTTTCTCTTTTTTATGGTGTTGTTTACCATTCCCTACCTGGCAATTCAACCGATTGGCGCCGGAATTTTGCTTGAGCAATTAACCGGCGGAAGCATTCCCTATTTTCACGGGGCGATTATCTTGACGGTATTTATTGTATTCTACGTTTTCCTGGGCGGAATGCGCAGCGTGGCGTTAACGGATGTGGTGCAAGGCGTTATCATGTTTGCATTGATGTTCTTTGCCGTTTACGTCATTGGCGAAGCATTGGGCGGCGTTTCCGAAGCGAACCGAAAAGTTTTTCAACTCAAACCGGCGTTATTTTCTCGTGAGGGTGTGAATAATTATTTCACGCCGCAAACCTGGTTCAGCTTTATGATTTTGTGGGTATTGGCAGTGCCAATGTTCCCGCAAATGTTCATGCGGTTTTTTATTCCCTCATCGGCCAGCGGATTGCGTACCTCGGCACGGCTGTATCCCCTGGTTTGCGCCTTTCTGTTTATTTGCCCGGTAATGATTGGCGTGATGGGCCATCTGCCCTTCCCGGATTTGGTAGGGAAAGAAGCCGATAAAATCCTCCCGCAAATGTTAACGAATTTTGCCCCGGAATGGCTCGCCGCGCTCATTATGGTCGGCGCGCTGGCAGCCTTCATGTCCACTATGGATTCCCAGCTTTTGGCACTCAGCTCCATGCTCACCCGCGATCTCTACCTGGGGTTTTTCGATACCAAAGTGACAATTGAAAAACAGGTGCAAGTCGGCAAAACCCTCGTCGTCGGTTTATCAATTATCGGTTTGATTATCGCTTACAATCCACCGGCTACTATTTTCGATATTGCAACCCAGGCATTTACCGGCCTGGCGCTGTTATTTCCCACCACCATCGCTGCGCTATATTGGAAACGGGCAACGGCAGCAAGCTGTATCGCTTCCATACTTACCAGTGAAATACTGCTGATCGGCTTGCATTACCAGTGGATTCCACAATCTTTTACCCTGGGTTTTTTACCGGTTGTACCGCTGACGGTGATAGCAACGCTAATCATTATCCTGGGAAGCATATTTCAGAATAAGCGGCGGTGACTCGATACATCTATTTATTATGGCAGAATATTTTTTCCCTTTTTAATCGTTTTGCCCTAAATTGTTTTGCCATTTTTTAAATCGTAGTTCGCGAGTTATTTTTTGATCGGCCTCCAGTAGTATTTTTATAGAATCTTCCCCCCAAAAACCGCTTGACAAATTTGGCGATCTTCGCTAAACTCTTCTGTTGAAAGCTGCATTATAAAATCACGATCTTCATTCTGGCTTCAATCTTGACCCAAAGTGCTTATCAAAAAATCCCCGGGAAAATCTGAATAACCTTTGCTGTGCTAACGAAAACCCGGGCGTAAAGAAATACTCGCTATTAATCAAAATAACGCAAGAGGACGTAATGAAAAAACCTGGAAAGCCGGTTTCAAAATCATCAGAGAGCATTTCGCGAAGAGAATTTATTGGCAAGACAGCGTTGGCAGCGACCGCTATTACCATTGTGCCGCGCCATGTGCTGGGCGGTTCCGGTTACACCGCGCCGAGCGATAAACTAAACATTGCCTGCGTTGGCGTGGGCGGTAAAGGTAGATCTGATATTGCGAGCGTGGCAACGGAAAACATCTACGCCCTCTGCGATGTAGACGACACGAAAATGGCTGAACGCGCTTTGGAGTATCCCCAGGCAAAAAAATACCGCGATTATCGCAAGATGCTGGCAGAAAATCGCGACTCTATCGATGCCGTAACCGTATCGACGCCGGATCACACTCACGCGGTTGTTGCAATGGCAGCGATTAAAATGCGGAAACATATCTTTGTACAAAAGCCGCTGACGGCAACGGTGCAAGAGGCCCGCGAACTGGCAAGAGCAGCAAAAGAATACAATGTGATTTCGCAAATGGGCAACCAGGGACATGCCGGAGAAGGCGGGCGCTTGATTAACGAATGGATTTGGGACGGTGCGATTGGCCCGGTGCGAGAGGCGCATGTTTGGACAAACCGCCCTATCTGGGCACAGGGAAAAGATGTAAAACGCCCGCAAGAAACGCCCCCGGTTCCCGCCAGCCTCGGGTGGAACCTCTGGCTTGGCCCGGCAAAATTTCGTGCCTATCATCCCGATTATCATCCTTTTGCCTGGCGCGGCTGGTGGGATTTTGGCACCGGCGCTTTGGGCGACATGGGAGCGCATTTAATCGACCAACCATTTTGGGCTTTAAAACTGGATGCACCGGTAAGTGTAGAGGCCTCCTCAACACCATTTAATGAAGAATCCTACCCGGCAGCTTCCATTGTGCGCTATCAATTCCCCGCCCGTGAAGATATGCCGCCGGTGAAACTGACCTGGTACGATGGCGGTTTAATGCCGCCCCGCCCGGATGATCTCGAACCAAAACGCAGTATGGGAGATCGTGATGGCGGCGTTCTTTTTGTAGGTGATAAAGGAAAGTTGATGTGCGGTACCTACGGCCTCAATCCCCGCATTATCCCGGAAACCAAAATGAGGGAATATAAACGCCCGGAAAAGACTATTCCTCGCTCTCCCGGTATCCACGAAGAATGGGTTGCAGCCATCAAAGGCGGGCCGGCAACAACCTCCAATTTTGACTACGCCAGCAAGCTCACCGAAATGATGCTTCTCGGCAATGTCGCCCTGAAAGTAAAAGAAAAAAACGTCAAGCTCATGTGGGATGGCGATAAAATGGAGTTCACCAATTTCCCGGAAGCCAACCAGCATCTTAGCCGGGAATATCACGGGGGATTTACCTTGTAAAGGCTTAAAGTTTGCAAGTGACCTAATCTATTGTTTCTTAAAATTTTAGATTGTTGCATTTCGATGATGTTAAATTCATTTACTTCGCTCTTTCAGAGCTTTCGATAGATTTAAATCTTACTTCCCGGCGCTTCGCACCGGGAAGTATTACGACGCCCTTTTCACACAGTGACCACTTGCGTGGCAGGGCTAAAACACCAAAGCTCTGAAAGAGCGAAATATTATAGCCCGGTGCGAAGCGCCGGGGTAATAAAAACGAAAACTTAGTAGCCCTGAAGGGGCGCAATAAACGCTAACGAACGTTTTCAAGTTAGCCACTTTTAACTTCTTCTGTTCTTAACTCAAAATGCTGCAATGATACCGAATGCCTAAACCTATCAAAGTTCTCGTCATCGGTTGTGGAAATATGGGGGCTTCCCATGCCCGCGCTTATCATGCGATGGATGGATTTGAGTTAACCGGGCTTATCGCCCGCGGCCCTGCCCGCCGGGAGAAATTAGCGGCGGAACTCGGCGGGGTTGCCCAATTCGATTCTTTGGATGAGGCGCTCGCTGCCACCCAACCGGATGCCGTTTCCATCAACAGTTATCCCGATTCGCATTACGAGTACGCCGTCCGCTGCCTGAATGCCGGGCTGCATCTTTTTATGGAAAAACCCCTGGCGGAAACCGTCGAACAGGCGCAAGAGATTGTTGATTTCGCTACTGAAAAAAACAAAAAGGTCGTCGTCGGTTACATTCTGCGCGTGCATCCCCCCTGGATAAAATTTGTAGAGATCGCCAAAACCCTCGGCAAACCGCTGGTGATGCGCATGAATTTAAACCAGCAAAGCACCGGAAGCGAGTGGGCAACCCACAAAGAATTGATGAAATCGATGTCGCCCATAGTCGATTGCGGCGTCCATTACGTGGATGTGATGTGTCAGATGGCTCGCAGCAAACCACTGCAAGTGCAAGCCATTGGCGCGCGATTGAGCGACGAAATTGCCGAAGATATGTACAACTACGGCCAGCTCCAGGTCGTTTTTGAAGACGGCTCCGTTGGCTGGTACGAAGCTGGTTGGGGACCGATGATGAGCAAAACTGCTTTCTTCGTAAAAGATGCCATCGGTCCGAACGGCTCTGTCAGCATTGTCGAGCCGCCAAATGCCCGGGCCGCCAATTCATCGGATATCGATTCTCACACCAAAACCAATTGCCTGCTGCACCACCATTCCGAAATTGACGCCGGGGGCAATTTCACGAAAGAAGATATTTTGATCGATACCAGCGACGAGCCGGATCATCAGGAACTCTGCAATCGCGAGCAAGCCTATTTCCTAAAAGCGATTCGGGAAAACCTCGATTTGTCCGAGCATTTGAAAGATGCAGTCAACAGTTTGCGGATTGTGCTGGCCGCAGATGAATCCGTACGAACAGGAAAAACGATACTGTTGGATTATTAAAAGAAGGAGTGGTGAATGGTTATATTGTTAAATGGTTAAATGACTGTCTCAGTAGAGAATTTCATAATTGTATGTAGGGTTTGTCCCTCGTTCGACTCCGCTCAGGGTGACGGCTTTAAGTCGTGCTGAGCGGAGTCGAAGCATGGTCGACTTTCAAACAAACCCTACAACGACTTCTGAAATAATTTACTTAGTTTGAGAAAACTGAACATAGTAATTTACAGTAAAAACAACCACTTAGCCATCAAACCATTTAACCATTCATCTTTTCAATTTTCCAACGCAATTACTCATATACGAAGGAGATTCAGAAATGACCAAACACTTCGGCAAACTCAGTATTATGATGTTTATGGAGTTTTTTGTATGGGGAGCCTGGTATGTTACTGTCGGGAATTATATGGCGGAAATCGGGATGACCGAAGCGATTTATTGGGCTTACACCGTGGGGCCAATTGGCGCCATTATTTCCCCGTTTTTCCTGGGGATGGTTGCCGATCGCTTTTTTGCGACTGAAAAAGTATTAGGTGCGATGCACATTTTGGGCGGCGTTTTCATCTTTATCGCGCCGTTTGTTGCGGCAAGCGGCTCAGCAACCGGATTTATCGTAATGCTGTTGTTGCACATGCTTTGTTACATGCCCACGGTTGGATTGGCAAATACGCTTGCGTTTCATCATCTCACCAACCAGGAAAAAGAGTTCCCGGCTATCCGGGTGTTTGGAACCATCGGTTGGATTGTGGCCGGGGTTATTGTGAGTTATGGATTAGGCGCCGATAAAACTGCGTTGCCATTACAAATTGCCGGTGTTGCCGGTGTGTTATTGGGCGCATTCAGCTTTACGCTGCCGCATACTCCACCGCCCGCCGCAGGGGAGAAAGCTTCTGCCCGGCAAATTTTGGGATTGGATGCCCTGGCGCAGCTTAGCAATCGTCCGTTTGTCGTCTTTATCACCAGCTCCTTTTTAATCTGCATCCCCCTGGCCGCTTATTACTCTTACGCACCAGTGTTTGTGAATGCCGCCGGTATATCCGATCCTGCCTTCAAAATGTCTTTCGGCCAGATGTCAGAAGTGATTTTTATGCTATTGGTACCAATCTTTTACGCCCGGCTGGGGGTAAAATGGATGCTGTTGGTTGGCATGTTTGCCTGGGTGTTGCGCTACGGTTTCTTTGCGGTTGCCGCACCGGATGGCATTTTTTCGATGATTCTGACCGGCGTAATTCTGCACGGCATCTGCTACGACTTTTTCTTTGTCGCCGGGCAAATTTATGTCGATAAAAAATCGACACCGGAAATACGCGGGCAGGCACAAGGTTTTTTAGTGCTGATTACCTACGGCATCGGCATGTTAATTGGCGCGCTAACTACCGGCTGGCTTTTTAATAACACCGTTACCGGGGAAGGCGCTGCTGCCCTGGGGCAATGGCAAACGTTCTGGATGATTCCCGCCGTTTTTGCCGCTGTTATTATGGTATTGTTTGCGTTACTTTTCAAGGAGAACTCTCAAGTAGAAAGCGCCTAATCAATATGTTAGGCATTTAGATTTTATAAATAGTGATCAATTCATGGTAGAGAAAGACAAATTTCTTTCTTGCGAAATGAATACGGCTTCGATTAAACCTTGAATATGATTGTTAAACCGTAATTTGTTAATGAGGGAATTTTATTAATCATGCAAGAGATCCTGAAGTTATTATATGATCATTGGCTAATAATAATACCTATAATTTTAGCCTTCTTAGCAATAATTTTGTTGCTTATTAGAAAGGGTTATCTAAAAAAGTTAGAAATATTCGGTTCTAAGTGGGAGTTTTCTCAACCAGTTAAAAAAAATATGAAAAATTCAGATTCGTCATCAACAAATACTATTTCTAAAACTAAGATGATTGATAATAATGATTCAGCTGATGACCTAGATAACCATGTTTCAAAAATTGATCCAAATCGCGTAAAAATTGTTATAGAAAATATAGAACAACTTTATGGTACCCGCTTTACTGAGGCTTGGTTGATCCGAAGGATAGAAAATTTCTTTAGAGTACATTATGAATTATTTGAAGATAACAAAGGTTTTTTTGCAACTTTTTCAATTGACTCTGATTTTAGCGGTGTACTAAGCCTAAATGGTGATTCATTAAGGTTACATTTTATGTATAAATATCCGAATACTGAACAAGAGATCGCTTGGGAAAAATTATATGAAGATCATATCGAAATGTTGAATTCAATCTGGCGCCGCGATGAACGTATGCGCTTTAGAGAAGAATCTTATAAGCATTATATAGAGAAACTAAGAAAACATATAAGTTTAACAAATCAGTACATTAATGAATTTCGTCCTACGAAGAATGCGATACGAAGAATTCAGAAAATTCGTCATACTTTTAGTGAGGCAAATTTAGAAATTGAAGAGTCTATTACAAAGTCGCTTGTAACTTCTGAAAAAATATTACAAGAGTTACATATTTTAATATTAGAAGTAATTAAACCTGATGAATTATGACCTCGATGACACAAGAATAAATTAATTGAGCCGGTTACATTTTAATCAGATATTTCTGTGATAAAATCATTTTTCCTCAAGAACGAAAAAAACGCTCAGTTGTTATTACTAATTAACAATTTTTGAAAGACAGACGTACCAGCGGTGTTAATTAAATTAAATTCGTTACTAAAATAAAAGTTGGATGCACTGGCTGCCTAACTGTTGAGATAATTCATTATATTAGGTGTGTTAATATAGTTGGTCGCCGTTAACGCTGCGCGCCCTGCGTCGCGCGTTAACTTGAGGGTTAGGCAAAGAAACTTGGCAAGAAAATTAGGAGGTTCTTATGATTAAATTCTTCATATTCATTCTGTTTGGCTTTGTGGCAACTGTGTTTTGCTATGGGCAACTTGCTCTAAATCATATACTCATCGGATACGCTTATTCCGACGAACAATTAGGGTCTGTTGCTGAGTATGAAAGATATGCTGGAAAAGAAATTCTTGGAAAAACAAAGGTAAGATTGTTGAAATTAAAATTTGAAAGAGAAGAACACTCTGAAGTATACACCAATTTTTATCAAATAGAAGTTGATAGTTTAATGGAGGGAGATCTTGTTCAATTGGAAGCACAAGTCGAAGGAACGAATGATTTGCATTTAGAATTGAAAGATGTAAATCGAGAAACAGTGTTCAATGGATGCCAAAAGGCAAATGTAATGCTTGCAATACGTCTTCGAGCACGGAATCCAAGTGGAATAAAAAAGTGGATTGGGCCTTGGGCTACCATGAACATTACGCCTAATATGCATCATGGGCCGTTACGGGTTAGCAAAACATTTATAGTTCCAGCTGAGGGAGGCGGAAAATATACTTTTTATGTTTCAGGTTATGCTAATAGTACAGAGATTGATTGCAAATGGGTTGCTCACTTATCAATTGAAGGTAAAGGGCCTCCAGCAAACGAAACAGGGTCTCCATATGGGAGTATTTCAGCGTTAATTTATAGAGAAATTGATTAATCCCTATACAGTGATTAGTTATGAAAGGCAACAGTTGAAAATGTCACTTGTATTTCATAAATGGGTTGTCATAAATCAGCAAACAAAGTTTTAAGATTAATAAATACAGCTAGTTGCGCAGGGGCGCCTAACTTCGTATCAACCCGACGAGCGGGCTCTTAGCATTTGAAAAAGTTTATCAAAATCAGTGTTTGGGGAGTGTTTGTCAAATTTGTTGCTAAACGCCGCTCGCCGGTTATACTTAACGTTAAGTAGTAAAAACGTAGGAGGGTAAAATGAAATTGCTTGTTTTCGGTTCAACAGGTGGTACAGGGCGAGAGCTACTAAAGCAGGCTCTCGATCAGGGCCACGACGTTGTTGCATATTCGCGCAATCCGGTTAAGCTTGATGATATTAAGCACAAGAAATTGCAGATAATTCAAGGGAACGTGCTCGATCGGGCGGCTGTCGAAAACGCTATAGAAGGGCAGGAAGCGGTATTGTCCGCCATTGGAGCGGGCGCTAAACGAACAAAATTGCGTGAGGAAGGCACAAGAATCATCATTGAGGCCATGCAAAAAAACGGTATCCGGCGTTTCATTTGTCAATCCTCTTTTGGCGTGGGCGATAGTCGCAGCGAACTCCCGTTTTTTACTAGATACATTATCGTTGCCATTTTCCTGCGCCATGCTTTCGCCGACCATGAACGACAGGAGCCTCTTATAAAACAGAGTTCGCTGGATTGGACTATCGTTCGCCCGCCTTACCTGATGGATGGCTCGCAAACCGGAACCTATCAGCACGGCTTGACCACGGCAGGCATGCGAATCAAAGGCAAAATCTCGCGTGCCGACGTCGCTGACTTTATGTTAAAACAACTGACTGATGATACTTACCTTCATGAGACACCCTGGGTGTCCTACTAAATTATTGAGCGAGATTTAAGAATTTGCTAGATTATTCGATTCATCTCATTTAAATGTTCTTCATTTATCGCCGTCGGTCAACTGTTTCGTTAGATTTAAAAAATATTTGATGAGGAGAAATCAGAATTTCAAGGAAAGCAGCCAAAACAGGACCAGGCCCGATGGTCATGGTAGCGCTGGAGCAACACTTGCCCGAAAGTAATCGCATCATTAATGATGAACTGGCCCAACGGATTCTGCCCTTTGGTATGAGGGCAAGCATCTGGGTAAAATTACGGCTCATGTCCGTTGACAAAATGGTCAAATGGAGTGAGAGCAAAATGCCGGGTATGTGGAGCGGTTTCATGTGCCGCAAACGGTATATCGATGACAAATTGGCCGAGACTGTTAAAGATAAAATTGGGATCGTAGTGAACCTGGGGGCAGGCTTCGATACACGAGCCTACCGGCTTTCGGCTTTATCTGATGTAAATGTGTGGGAAGTCGATCAACCGGAAAATATTAATGTTAAGCGGATTAGGTTAGAGAAAATATTCGGGGAAATTCCCAAGCATGTAACCCTGGTGTCAGTTGATTTTAACAAAGAGGTGTTGGGCGATGTTCTGAAAGCAAATGGCTTTCCAAGCGATGTTAAGACATTCTTTATTTGGGAGGCAGTAACGCAATATCTGCCCGAAGATAGTGTACGAACAACCTTCGAATATTTGTCGAAGGCACCATCAGGCAGTCGTCTGGTTTTCACCTACATACGCAAGGATTTCATAGATGGGAAAGCATTATATGGCCATAAATACATCTACAAGAAGATGATCCTTAAGAGCAAAACTTGGTTTTTCGGTATGGACCCTGGGGAAGTGGCTGATTTCCTCGATGTATACGGCTGGCGCGTTTTGGAACACCCAGGTTATGATGAGCTTGCGGAACGGTACGTGAACCGGGCAGATCGGAAGCTTCTATCTACGCCACTCGAACGGATTTTGTATGCGGAAAAGATTTAGTGGAGTGTTTGCGTGTTCAAGTATATAAAAAACTCGAACACTGGAACACGTCAACACCAGAATACAAATATGAATAAAACCACAAAAATAAACCGTCGAAACTTCATCAAAAACAGCCTGTTAGCCACCGGCGCATTTACCATTGTACCGCGATTTGTTCTCGGCAGAAACGGTTTTACCCCGCCCAGCGATCAGTTGACGAAAGCCGTAATTGGCGTTGGCGGAATGGGGAAAGAGCATCTCAACAACATCAACCCTACTGCAAAACTGCTGGCAATTTGCGACGCAGACAAAACGCACCTCAAAGAAGCGCTAAAAATGGTGGATGGCGATGTTCAGACCTATTCCGATTTTCGGGAATTGCTGGTGCGCGAAGATATCGATATCGTTCACATTGCCACACCACCGCACTGGCACGGCTTAATGAGTATCGCCGCCGCGCAAGCCGGCAAAGACATCTGGTGCGAAAAACCGATGACCCGCACGATTGCTGAAGGGCAAAAGGTCGTTGATGCCGTGCAAAAAAGCGGGCGTATTTTTCGCGTCAACACCTGGTTTCGCTTCGAGGGCGATTTTTACGGCTTCAAAACGGAAGTGAAGCCGATCAAAAAAATCGTCGAAAACGGTTTGTTAGGCTGGCCGCTGAAAGTAGTTGTCAGCGTCCACACCGGTTTTGACTGGAAGTTTTACTGGCAGGGAAAAACCAACCTCACCCCGCAATGGATTCCCGAAACGCTCGATTACAATATGTGGCTCGGTCCTGCCGCTTTTAAACCCTATAACTCGCATCGCGTTCACGGCACCTTTCGCGGCTATTGGGATTATGACGGCGGCGGCCTGGGCGATATGGGGCAGCATTACCTCGACCCGGTGCAATACATTCTCGCCAAAGACCACACCAGCCCGGTAGAAATCGAGGCCGATGCGCCTCAGCAGCACCCGGATGCCGCCGGTACCTGGCGGCGCGTTTATATGAAATCTGTCTCTTATACACA
>CAXHHS010000138.1:0-11477 GCA_964015645.1 uncultured bacterium | reverse complement strand
ATGCAATGGAGTCTCGTGGGCTCGGAGATGTGTATAAGAGACAGCGACAAGGTCGTCAGCGCCAGCTTTGTGCGCAAATTTGCATTGAACGTTACTACTAACGGCTCCGGTAACGTTACGCTCGATCCGCCCGGCGGATTGTACGATGAAGACGCTGTCGTCACCGTCACTGCCGTGCCGGATTCCGGCCACCGGTTTGATGGCTACAGCGGCGATTTAAGCGGCACAACTTTATCCCAAACGCTTACGATGGATGCGGATAAGAGCATCTCTGCTGCGTTTGTACAACAATTTATATTGAATTTAACCCAGGTTGGCAGCGGAACGGTTACCCTCAATCCTTCCGGCGGCCTTTATGATGCCGGTACCGCCGTTACCGTTACGGTTTCGCCCGACTCCGGCAGCCGTTTCGACGGTTTTAGCGGCGATTTAAGCGGAACCGCCAACCCGCAAACGCTAACCATGGATTCCGATAAAAATGTTACCGTAACGATGACCCGCGAATACACATTGGTTTTAACTAAAAATGGCCCCGGCACCGTTACGCTCACCCCCCCCGGCGGCCTTTATGATGAAGGAACCCAGGTTACAATTACCGCTTCTCCTGATTCCGGTGTTGGTTTCAGCGGCTTTACGGGCGATTTAAGCGGAACCACCTCGCCGCAAATCCTGACGATGGATTCCGATAAAACCGTAACCGCCCATTTTACCCAGCAATTTATTTTAACAGCAAATACCGTTGGTTCGGGAACCGTTGTGCTCGATCCCCCGGGTGGAATTTATCCCCTCGGCACGTCCGTTACTGTCACCGCAGTACCGGATTCCGGCCACCGGTTTGATGGCTACAGCGGCAGCTTAAGCGGCCCGGTACCCACGCAAACGTTGATTATGAATTCCAACAAAATCATAACAGCGGCTTTTATCCAGCAGTTTGTTCTGAACCTGGCGCAGACCGGCAACGGCAGCGTTACGCTTAATCCTGCTCCGCAGCAATCTCCCAACGGCAGCCTTTACGATATTGGCACAACCATCACCGTTACTGCCACCCCGGATTCCGGCCATCGCTTTACCGGTTTTACGGGTGACTTAAGCGGAACCGCTTCTCCGCAAACCCTGACAATGGATTCTGATAAAGATGTTTCCGCAGGCTTTATCCGGCAATACGCCTTGAATGTTACCGCGCTCGGTGCGGGAACCGTTACGCTCGATCCCCCCGGCGGCCTTTATGATATTGGCACGGTCGTTACTGTTACCGCTACACCGGATTCCGGCAGTGGTTTTACCGGCTTTCTTGGTGATTTAAGCGGCACCAGTAGTCCGCAAACGTTAACGATGGATGCCGATAAGAACATTACGGCAAACTTTACCCAGCAATTTGTTTTAAACTTGATCACCATCGGCGCCGGCAGCGTTACGCTTAACCCGCCCGGCGGGCTTTATGAAATTGGAACGGTGGTGACAGTTACCGTCACAGCGGTCGATTCCGGCAGCTATTTCCAGGGGTTTAGCGGTGATTTAAGCGGGACTTCCTCTCCACAAACCCTTATAATGGATAGTAACAAAAACGTAACCGCCACATTTATCCGCCAATTTGTACTGAATTTATCATCGATTGGCAATGGCAGCGTTACGCTTAATCCTCCCGGCGGCCTTTACGATGAAGGCACCGTCGTTACGGTTACCGCTACGCCTGATTCCGGCAACATTTTCTTCGGTTTTACCGGTGATTTAAGCGGCACGGATACCCCGCAAACGCTGACGATGGATTCCGATAAAACGGTAAATGCCAGCTTTGTGCAAAACTTTGTTCTCAACCTTAGCTCTACCGGTTCGGGAACCGTTACACTCGACCCGCCCGGCGGCCTTTATAATGTCGGCGAAACCGTTACGGTAACCGCCACGCCAGATTCCGGCCATCGCTTTGCCGGTTTCAATGGCGACCTCAGCGGTACAAATAGCCCGCAAACGCTGACGATGGATTCCGATAAAACGGTTTCTGCAACCTTTATTCAGCAGTTTGCTTTGAACCTCGTTTCAATTGGCGAAGGAAGCGTCACGCTCGATCCGCCCGGTGGATTGTATGACGCCGGCACGGTGGTTACCATCACTGCCACCCCCGATTCCGGTGCATTTTTCAACGGGTACAGCGGCGATTTAAGCGGCACCACGCTCGTGCAAACGCTGACGATGAATTCTGATAAGAATGTAACTGCCAATTTTACCAGCCAATTTGTACTCAGTCTTACCCAGGTTGGCCCCGGAACCGTAACGCTCAATCCGTCTGGTGGTCTTTACGATCAAGGCACTGTCGTAACCATTACGGTTACCCCGGATTCCGGCAGTGTGTTCACCGGCTTTAGCGGAGACCTGGGCGGCAATACCTCTCCGCAAACCATCACCATGAATTCTGATAAAAACGTTACCGTAACGATTACCCGTCGTTTCCGGCTCCTGCTTTCGAAAATCGGCAGCGGAAACATAACGCCGGCGCCTGCTCCCGTATCGGGAACGGCAACCGACGGTCTCTATGAAGAAGGCACGGTTGTTACCTTAAATGTAACGCCCAATGCCGGGCACGTCTTAAGTGGTTGGAATGGCGATTTAAGCGGCTTCAGTAACCCGGGTGTTGTTACGATGGATAGCGATAAAAATATCTCGGGCGTCTTTACCCAAATTCCCACACCGCTGTTTTCCAAGATTTGGATATCTTCTTTGGAATTGAGCGCCCGGCCAATTTTTGGGCCATCTTACGAAAGCCTCCTGGCCTCTGCTAACTCCCCGGTGGGAACGCCTAATTTATCCGATCCCAACGATTCGACCGGCGCAATTGTGCTGGCAAAAGCGCTGGCCTACGCTCGCACCGGGCAAACGAATTACCGCACGGAAGTGATTGCAGCAATTCAAGCAGCTATCGGAACGGAAAGCGGGGCAACCACGCTAACGATTAGCCGCCACCTGCCGTCCTACATTATTGCGGCAAATCTCGTTAGCCTTACCGGGGGGGATCAAACCACGTTTAGTAACTGGTTGAATACGATTTTAGCAACCAATTTTAGCGATGGCACGTTAGCCTCAGCCCATGAAGCCCATCCGAATTACCTCGGAAATTATCCCGGGGCTGCTCGCGCAGCTATTGCTGCTTATCTCAATAACAATACACAGTTAGCTCGCGTTGCGACTGTGTTTCGCGGCTGGTTGGGCGACCGCAACCGCTATCGCGGCTTTACCTTTGGCGATTTAAGCTGGCAGGCCAATCCTGCTGCGCCGGTTGGCATCAACCCGCAGGGCGCGCAGAATGGCGGCAACTCTATCGATGGCGTTTTACCGGATGACCAGCAGTTTGGCGGCTCATTTAACTGGCCCCCGGCCCAGGAAAACACCGTTTACGAAAGTCTGCAAGGCGCGCTGGTAACCGCGGCAATCCTCTATCGCAAAGGCTACGATGTATGGAACTGGGAAAACCAGGCGCTCCTCCGTGCATTGCAGTGGTTGCACAACGAAGCGAATTTCCCTGCTAACGGCGCGAATGAATGGATACCACATGTTTTCAATTTCTATAACGCAACCGCTTTCCCGGTAACGTTTCCCGCCGCTATTGGCGCAAACGTTTCCTGGGCAAGCTGGTCGCATAATAACGATCTCATTTTAAACCTTACCGTCACCGGCAACGGTACCGTAACGCTCGATCCCCCCGGCGGCCGTTATGCACAAGGCACGTCCGTAACGCTAACCGCTACACCAGGGGAAAATGCCGTATTTATTGGCTGGAGCGGTAATTTGTTTGGCAATACCACTCCACAGACACTTGTTATGGATAGCCATAAGGATGTGCTGGCGAACTTTACCGGCCAATTCAACCTGGCAGTGAACCAGGATGGCTCCGGAAACGGAACCGTGGTGCTCAATCCGCCCGGCGGCGTGTATTTCGAGGATACGGAAGTCTCCCTAACTGCACAGCCGGATAATGGCAGCCGCTTCGATGGCTGGGCCGGCGATTTAAGCGGTCTTATCAATCCCGATACGCTCGTTATGGATGCCAATAAAACCGTAACAGCAACTTTTATCCGCACATTTAATTTGAATGTCGATATCGTGGGTACCGGAAGTGTGGTGCTCGACCCCCCGGGTGGCGTATATGATACTGGCACGGAAGTGTTAGTAACCGCCGTAACGGATTCCGGCAGCCTCTTTAACGGCTTTACCGGTGATATCAATACAACGTTGCCCAGCTTCTCTATTATTATGGATGGCGATAAGCAGATAACCGCTTCGTTTACGCGCCAGTATGCTTTAAACCTGAACATCGTTGGTTCCGGTAATGTTACGCTCGATCCCCCTGGCGGCATTTATGTTGAAGGCACGACGGTAACGTTAACCGCTTCGCCAACTGCCGGCGCTCAATTTACCGGCTGGAGCGGCGATCTTGGCGGCGCCACCAACCCCATATCGATTACAATGAATTCCGATAAAAACGTTAGCGCATTATTTGGGCAGGTGATTTATCTCTTTACAGCGACGATTGGCGATGGAACCATCTCGCTCGATCCCCCGGGCGGAATTTACACCGAAAATCAGGTTGTGACGGTAACTGCTGTGCCGGGATTCGGCAACGAGTTTGTTACCTGGGCTGGTAATCTTTCGGGAACATCGAACCCGCAACCCCTGACGATGAATGCCAATAAGATCATCACAGCGCTCTTTACGGAATTGCCGCAGTTTACCATCAATACCAGCGTTGTCGGTTCCGGGAATATTATACTGGATCCGCCGGGCGGTGTTTACCACCAGGGAACGGAAGTAACGGTTACCGCTGTTCCCGATTCCGGCCACGCATTTACCAATTGGAGCGGCGCACTGAGCGGTTCCGTAAACCCGGAAACGATTACTGTTAATAGCGATCAAAGCATTATTGCCAATTTTACGCCGCAATATGCTTTAAACATCAATACCGTCGGTGCCGGTTTGGTAACGCTTGACCCGCCTGGGGGTATTTATAATGACGGAACCGTTGTTACCTTAACTGCCGTTCCCGATTCCGGCTCAAGTTTCGAAGGCTGGACCGGCGATGTTAGCGGCTTAACCAATCCTATCACGATTACGATGGATTCGGATAAATCCGCTACTGCGGCGTTTATTCAACAATTTGTATTAAACACTAATATTACCGGTTTTGGCGCCGTAACGCTCGACCCGCCCGGCGGTATTTACAGCGCTGGCACGGTTGTAACCGTAACTGCTGCCGCCGATTCCGGTAGTTACTTTGCCGGGTTTAACGGCGATTTGAGCGGAACCACCAATCCGCAGCCGCTACTGATGGATACCGATAAAACGATTTCGGCCTCATTTATCCGGCAATTTACACTCAGCATTTCCACCGTTGGCGAAGGGAGTGTTACACTGAACCCGCCCGGCGGTTTGTACGATGAAGGCACTGTCGTTACCGTTACTGCAACGGCGGATTCCGGGAACGTCTTCGGCGGTTATACCGGTGATTTAACCGGCACATCGACGTTGCAAACGCTAACTATGGATTCCGATAAAGACGTTACCGCCAATTTCGTACGAAACTTTGCCTTGAATACTGCCACAATTGGCGCCGGAACTATCGCGCTCGATCCTCCCGGTGGCGTTTACGATGTCGGCGCAGTCGTGACCGTCACTGCCCTCCCGGACTCCGGACATCGCTTTGATGGCTTTAGCGGCAATTTAAGCGGCATCAACCCTTCGCAAACCATTACGATGGATTCTGATAAAAGCGTTGTGGCTACCTTTATCCAGCAATTCACCTTAAGCATAACAGGAGCTGTCAACGGCGCCATCACGTTAGACCCCTCCGGCGGCCTTTACGACATCGGCACTGTTGTTACAATCACTGCCACGCCGGATTCCGGTTTTGGATTGACCGGCTGGGGCGGCGATTTAAGCGGCAATATCAATCCCGAAACGCTGGTTATGGATTCCGATAAAATCGCGGCCGCAATTTTTACCCAATTGCCGCAATTTAATCTAAATGTATTAATAAATGGCGAAGGCAATGTAGCGCTGAATCCTGCCGGTGGCATTTACTTCCAGGGAACCACTGTTACGGTTACGGCAACGGCAGATTCCGGCAGCAGGTTCAATAGCTGGGCCGGCGATTTAAGCAGCTCTGCGAATCCGGAAACAATTTTTATGGATTCCCAAAAGGATGTAACCGCCAATTTTACGCGCCAGTATACATTAGCATTTGACGTCACCGGCAACGGCTTGGTATCGCTAAATCCCCCCGGCGGATTGTATGACGAAGGCACAGTTGTTACCGTTACCGCCACGCCCGGCGCTAACAGCACGTTTGACGAGTGGAGCGGCGATTTAGGCGGCTCCGCAACCACCACAACCATCACAATGGATGGTGATAAGCAGTTTACCGCCAACTTCCTCAATCTCTACAACCTTTCGGTGAATGTCATCGGCTCCGGCCTGGTGCAGTTGTTCCCATCGGGAAATGTTTATGTAGAAGGCACGGAAGTAGTTCTCATTGCCATTGCCAATCCCGGCCAGGTATTTAACGGCTGGAGCGGGGATATTTCCGACATCGCCAATCCCAAAACCGTTGTAATGAACTCCGATTTAAATATTACCGCCAGCTTTGCGGAAGTACAGGCCAACCAGTTTATCTTGACAGTAAACACCTCCGGCCTGGGCAGTGTCTTGCTCGATCCCCCCGGTGGTATTTATGATAATGGCACGGTGGTCACATTAACGGCCGTTCCCGAGGCTGGCAACGGATTCCGCAATTGGAGCGGCGCTATCAGTGGTGCTGACAATCCGCAGACCATCACTATGAATTCGAATAAAAATGTCACGGCGATATTCGGGCCGCTCTTCAACGTAGTGGTTACCACAGAAGGGCAGGGGAGTGTATTGTTTGATCCGCCCGGCGGCCAGTATGCCAGCGGAACGCAGCTCATTTTATCTGCTGTTCCAGGTCTCGGCCAGCAATTTGATGGTTGGAGCGGCGATTTAAACAGTGCAGAAAACCCCGATACGATTATTGTAGATGCAGACAAAAATATTACCGCGGCATTCTCCGAAAGCCCCTTGCCGCAATACACCCTTACGACCAACGCCATTGGCGCCGGAACGATAACATTAAGCCCCCCGGGTGGCATTTATAATGAAGGCACACAGGTTATTCTAACCGCCGTTCCCGATTCCGGCTACTTGTTCAGCGGGTGGAATGGCAATCTTTCCGGCACCGAAAACCCCGACACATTGGTGATGAATTCCAATAAAACCGTACTCGCGGCGTTTACGGAAATGCCCCAAGTGCAATACACTCTGAATATCAATACCGAAGGTTTCGGCAACGTAACGCTCGATCCTCCCGGCGGCATTTATGATGCCGGAACGGAAGTTACGCTTACCGCTGTGGCCGGCGAAGGCAATCTCTTCGATTTCTGGAGCGGTGATCTTGCCGGTACCAGTAACCCGGCCACGATTATCATGGACAGCGATAAAACCGTAACCGCGACATTTGTGCCGAGTTTTACGCTTTCCATCACGACTATCGGCTCCGGAACCGTTTTACGCAATCCTCCCGGCAATGCCTATAAAGCCGGTACCGAAGTTGCCTTAATCGCGGTTCCCGACGCCAATTTCCACTTCAATGCCTGGAGTGGTGATTTAAACAGCACGACAAACCCCGATACGATTATTATTGACGCAAACAAAAATATCACAGTCGAATTTGTACAGCGATTTACATTGGCAGTTACGACGGTTGGTTCGGGAAGTGTATCGCTCGATCCGCTGCCGGTTTCCGGTACTCCCGAAGCCGCTGTGTATAATGAAGGCACAATCGTAAACATCGCCGCTGCCCCGGATTCCGGGTTCCAATTTGATGGCTTTAGCGGCGATTTAACCGGAACCACAAACCCCGGCACGATCACGATTGATAGTAATAAAAATGTTACCGCCACCTTCTCGGAAAGCACCTTGCCACAGTTTGCGGTGAATGTAAATGCAGTTGGCAACGGCAGTGTTACGCTAACGCCGCCTGGTGGATTTTACATCCAGGGAACCCAGGTGACAGTTACTGCCGTCCCGGATTCCGGCAATACCTTTACCAATTGGAGTGGTGATTTAAGCGGTAATCAAAATCCTCAAATCATAACAGTTGATTCCGAAAAGAACATTACGGCGAATTTTATCCGCCAATACAGCCTGTTGGCAGCGATTACCGGAAATGGTAATGTCGCGCTTAGTCCCGCAGGCGGTGTTTACAATGAAGGCGCCGTTGTCACCGTTACGGCTGTTCCCGATTCCGGCAACCTGTTTAATAGCTGGAGCGGCGATTTAACCGGTAATGTCAATCCTACGACCATCACGATGGATTCCGATAAAACCATCGGCGCGGTTTTCGACCGGCAATATGCCCTGAACTTATCCATCGCCGGCTCCGGGCAAGTCATTCTCAACCCGCCCGGCGGCCTCTACCTCGAAGGCACTGAAGTCATCCTCTTCGCAATTCCGGATCCCGGTTTTGTTTTCGCTAACTGGAGCGGCGATTTGGTGAGCGCCAGCGTTACCGATACAGTTGTGATGGACTCCGATAAAAACATCACCGCGACATTTAACGGCCAGTTTACGGTGAATGTAACGATTGTTGGCGACGGCAGCGTTACGTTCGATCCACCCGGCGGTGTCTACAACGCCGGAACGCAAGTGACTGCCACCGCAACGCCTCAAGGAAACAGCATCTTTGGCGGTTGGAGCGGTGATTTGACGGGAACGGAAAACCCCAATACCTTTATTGTCGATGCAAACAAAAATATCACGGCGACCTTTGCGCCGCAATATACGCTGACAGTTATAACAGAAGGCAACGGCAGCGTCGCGCTCGATCCGCCGGGTGGCGTCTATCTCGAAGGAACCGTTGTTACCCTGTCCGTTACGCCCGATTCCGGGCATGGATTTGCCGGCTGGAACGGTGATCTAACCGGCACAGTAACGCCAACTACAATTACGATGGATTCCGATAAAATCGTTACCGCTGCCTTTGTGCGGCAGTACGCGCTTACGGCTTCTAATGTCGGAAATGGAACAACCGTTTTTAATCCTCCCGGCGGCGTTTATCCCGAAGGTACGGAAGTAATCGTAACCGCAGTGCCGGTACCCGGAAACCAATTTGATAACTGGAGCGGCGACCTTTCCGGCACCGAAAACCCCGACACGCTGGTGATGGATGCCGATAAGGCCGTAACCGCAACCTTCTCAGAACTTTCGGTAACGCTTTATACCCTCAATGTTGATACTACCGGGTTCGGTGGTGTCATCTTAAATCCTCCTGGCGGCGTGTACGAAGAAGGAACCCAGGTGATTCTCACCGCGGTTCCGGATTCCGCCAATATTTTCGCTGGCTGGGGCGGCGATTTAAGCGGAGTGGTTAACCCCGGCATCCTGGTTATGGATTCCGATAAAAATGTGACGGCGACATTCACACGCCAATACAGCGTTACGCTTTCGCCGGTTGGTTCCGGGATTGTTACCCTCAATCCGCCAGGCGGCGTTTATAGCGAAGATACCGCCGTCACGGTTACTGCCGTCCCATTCCCGGGCTTCCAATTTGATATTTGGGGCGGTAACTTGAGCGGCAACCTGAATCCCACGACGCTGATCGTCGATTCCGACAAAACAGTCATCGCGGCATTTTCCCTGATTCCGTTGCCGGAATTTACTCTGAATATTGATACCGTTGGCGCCGGCGGCGTTACTCTCAACCCGCCGGGCGGCGTTTATACGCAGGGCACCGAAGTTGTGCTTACAGCAACAGCGGATGCTGGCCAGCAGTTCCTGAATTGGAGCGGCGACTTAACCGGCTCTCAAAACCCCGATACGGTCGTTGTAAACGCTGATATGAATATTACGGCAAACTTCGCACCGCAATTTACCCTATCCATAACCACCGTTGGATTTGGCGCGGTTACGCTCGATCCACCGGGCGGTATTTATACTGCCGGCACCGAGGTTATTCTATCCGGTGTGCCAATCCCCGGTTTCCAATTGGATAGCTGGAGCGGCGATTTGGTAAGCGCCCAGAACCCCGATACACTGGTGATGGACGCCAATAAAAACGTAACGGCGACCTTCAGCGAAGTTCCGCCGGACAACTTTGTGTTATCGATAAATACTATTGGTAGTGGCTCTATTTCCTTAAGCCCCCCGGGTGGCGTATACACCCCGGGAACCATCGTGTCCGTTACTGCTATTCCCGATTCCGGTTTTGAATTTGGGGCCTGGATCGGCGATTTAACCGGCACGGAAAATCCCACAACCATTTTGATGGATGGCAATAAGAACATCGCTGCCGGTTTTGTGGAACTACCGCAATTTACGCTGACAACAAACATTATTGGCAATGGTACCATAACGCTAAATCCCGCTGGCGGCACCTACTACCTGGGAAGCGAAGTTGTTGTCACCGCCGTGCCGGACTCCGGCAATATCTTTGGCAGTTGGAGCGGCGAATTAACCGGCACGGAAAATCCCGATACCATTTTAATTAATAACGATAAAACCGTTACTGCCACATTTATCCCGCAATATGCGCTGGATGTGAATATCATCGGTAACGGCAATGTTACGCTCGATCCCGCTGGCGGCATTTACACGGAAGGAACCGTGGTAACGCTAACCGCAACTCCCGATACACTTCATCAATTCAATAGTTGGGCCGGTGATTTGAGTGGAACCGCCAGCCCGATTACCATTACGATGGACTCCGATAAAGCGGTAATCGCTAACTTTAGCCCAATCGTGATGGTGGAATATAACTTATTTGTTGCACCGTTTGGAAATGGAGCCGTTACCCTGGATCCGCCGGGCGGTCTTTATACCGAAGGCACTGTTGTCACAATGACTGCAACTCCGGCTGCCGGGCATCAGTTCGATAATTGGCTGGGCGATGTAACCGGCAGCGAAAACCCGGTAACCGTTATTATGGATGCCACCAAGAGTGTTGTCGCTTCCTTTAGCGAAACTCCTGTAACGCAATTTACGCTCAACACGACTGTCGTTGGCTCCGGTAGTGTTACGCTCGATCCCCCCGGTGGTTTGTATGATGAAGGCACTATTGTGACACTAACCGCAACTCCGGCTGCCGGATTCCAATTTAGCGCCTGGAGCGGCGATTTAACCGGCGCAGCCAATCCTGCAACGATTACGATGGATGCTAATAAGGCCGTAACGGCGACTTTCGAAGAAGTCAATATCCAGCAATTTACGCTAACAATAGCCTTGTTTGGTAATGGCAGCGTTACGCTCGATCCCCCCGGCGGCACTTATGATGAAGGCACAGTAGTAACCGTTCAAGCCATTCCCGGCAGCGGTTTCCAATTTGTCGCCTGGGCTGGCGACCTAACCGGAAACGCCTCACCGGCCACCATCACGATGAATTCTGATAAACTCGTAACCGCTATTTTCACAGAGTTACCGGC
>CAXHHS010000137.1:0-11485 GCA_964015645.1 uncultured bacterium | reverse complement strand
CCTTTTACCCATTACAAGATATCGAAATCATCTGCCCCGTCCACAAGTAAAATTGTGTGATTACACTCAATGTTTTCAAACGTTTGAACGATGCCGCCCGGCCAGGTGATCTTGAGCTGATCGATTTCCGAAGATTTACCCAGGCCAAAATATATCTCTCTAGCATTGGCGGAGAAATATCCCGCGCCTGATACCAATTCCCGAATCTGTTCCTTTTTGTCAGCAGTTAATCTTACCTTCGTGCCATAGGCGTCGCGGTTGCTTTTTACTCCTTGCAACCGAATTTTCAACCAATTGTGGTTATTTTTACTGCGATTTTTGAGCAGAATACCCGTTCGGTCTTCATCCGCATTGTAGCTTTTCTCCCCATTATTTACTATATAGATATCGACCTTACCATCATCGTCAAAATCAGCAAAGATGGCGCTGCGGTGAATTCTTTTACCGGATGCAAGTATGCCGGATGCCGCTGAGTAATCAGAAAAGATGCCGCTGCCATCATTTTCGAATAAAAGATTGTCGTCACGGTTATCGCCGCTGACGGCATTCAAATGGCCGTTCGCAGTAAACAAATCGAGGTCGCCGTCGTTATCAAAATCAAAAAAGCCGGTGCCCCAACCGACCTTATCCCAGGTACGCGTTAGCAACATTTGCGAATTGAAATCACTGTTATAGATAACGTTTCTTAACTTGCCATCGTTCGATGATTGATTATCGACCATCTTCAACAAAATATCCGCCTCACCGGTGTAATTGGAGATGTATAGATCCATTTTACCATCATTATTATAATCGCCGTAAGCGATGCCCATGGAACCATCGGTGCTGCTAACACCGCTGGGGCCGGAAAATTCTTTAAACTTGCCATCGCCGCGGTTAAGAAATAAGGAATTGGGGTCGGTATCGTTGGCTACCAGAATATCCGGGCGATCATCTTCATTAAAATCAGCAACAAGCGCTTGCATCGATTTTCGATAAGCATCGCCAACGTGCGCCTGGTGGGTAATATCGGTAAACGTGTCATCGCCATTATTATGAAACAGCGTATTGGGGAACCCTTCAAAATCCATCGGAAATCTCAAGTCAGTATTTTGAGGACGTTTGGATAAATCCACATAACCACAGACATACAAATCCAGAAATCCATCGTTGTCAAAGTCTCCCCAGGCAGAACCGCCGTACCACCAGTCATGTATCTTTTTTCCAAAGGCCGTTTGCGTTACATCGGAGAATGTTCCGTCTCCCTTATTTTTGTAAAGCACCGCGCCGCCAAAATTGGTAACAAATAGATCGGTAAACCCATCATTGTTATAATCTGCCGTGGAGACCGCCATTCCCTCGCCGGTGTCTAATATGCCTGTTGCGATCTTCTGGGCGGTAAATGTTCCATCACCGTTATTCTGGTACAGGGCGTTGGTGATATTCTGCCCGCCTGCGCCATTTACCAGGTACAGGTCCCAATCTCCGTCGTTATCATAATCGAGCCAGGCTGCGCCGGAGCCATTCATGCGAATGAGATGGCGTTCGGCAAACTCGAACGGATCATCAAAAAGATCTATTTCAATCTGTTCATTGGTGGCAATGCCCCGCACTTCCGGCCCAATCTCGCACCAGCGATGCCGCTCTCCGTAATGCTGAAAATCAATGCCGGCTTTTTCCAGCACATTTTCAAAGAAAATTGTCTGTTGATTATCCTGATTGCTGATTCCCTTTTCCGGGAGGGGATTCGGCTCGTTTTCGCCATAAAAAAGGAAAGCTGCCAATCCCAATGTAATCAAACCTATAGGAATGATATAGAATATCTTGCCCTGGTAAAACGATGTTGAATTCTTCATGATTTCTCCGCACAATGAATTAAAATTTTACTCTCTGCATATTTCAGATACCAAATTTATGGTATCTGAAAGTTAAAAGTTGGCTGATGAAAGAGATGCTGCCACGCACTTTTTTGTGATATGGTTTGAAAAATCCTTTTCATAAGGGGATTGCAGGAATTGCGCCCGGATAATAGTCTTATTTTTCAACCTTCGTTGTTTTCTTCGTGATTTTGGGATCCATGGATCCGAAAACAAAATCCCACAAAGGTGAACTAACGCCGTATCCTTTGTACTCATCATTGTAGTGATGCAGGTTGTGATGTTGCTGCAACCATAGCCCAAAACGGTTGCCACGCATCGAGAAATGGTGAAGAGCATAGTGAATCATATCGTAGCAAACATAGCCGAACACAAAACCGGCAAAAAACAGCTCGCCGAGGTTAATGCCCCAAATTCCCCGGAAAATCCAATAAAACACAATCGCTAATGGGATGCTGACAGATGGCGGCATTACGAGTCGCTTGGAGTCTCGCGGGTAATCATGATGAATTCCATGAACAATAAAGAGAATTTTATTACCAATTTTCGTATTCGTTTTAAAGTGGAAAGCAAACCGGTGAATGACATACTCGGTCAAGGTCCAGAATAATGCTCCCCAAACAAGCAGCATAAATACATCCAGACCACTCAATGTAGGATTAATTATTCCCCGGTAGACAAAAAAGCTGATCACCGGAATATAAATGATCAACGGTACGCTGGGATGAACGCGGGAGAGAAACTCCATCAAGTTGTTTTTAAAAAGCCGTGGTGTTTCGTCTTTGTTGGAAACATAATGTTTGGCCATTGGTATTCCTCCATTTTTTAATTTTTTTTGAAAAACGCATATTGCACCACTGTTTTTATAGCAAGCAATAGACCAATATTTTTGAGGAGGAAATAAACTCTTTGAAATCAATAGGTTGCTAAATAATATTTCCGCCCGGGTTTTTGATAAATAGATGCAACAATATTTCACTACCTTAAACTGTAAATTACCCATAAGTCTATAAAAATAGGCAGTTAAGTCGAGTGTTTGGGATGACAAATTATTCAAAAGTGTGGCAGGGAGTTGGTGGATTTTGTTATTGTCTTTTTGCCCTCCAAGATTTATCTTGTTTATAACAGCGCGGAAGACCACGTCCTTTATTTGTTTGGGTTTAGTTGTATTTTTACCAATGGGAGTTGTTTATGGAGAAAGAAAGAATCGACCTGCCACTTGCGGGTATTTTAATAGATCGTAGTGGATATGATCCGCTTTACTGCCAGCTCTATAAGTCACTAAAAAACATGATTTTAGAAGGAAGATTGGTTCCCGGGCAAACGCTCCCGGCAACCCGCTTGCTGGCATCCGAATTAGGCGTTTCCAGGAATACGGTGCTGCTGGCCTACGACTATCTGTTAACGGAAGGGTATGTGCAGGGAAAAGCAGGATCCGGCACTTACGTTTCTCGCTCGTTGCCGGAGAACGCTTTGCAAGCAGTTCCTGAAGCCTGGGAAAGCGAGCCATTACAAGCTACGCCTGCTTGCCAGCTTTCCTGCCGGGGGAGAAGCATCGCAGGTATTGCAATTAATATAGAACCCCACCCTCGCAAAATTCAGCCCTTTCAAAACGGGCTGCCGGATATTCGGGAATTTCCTTTTAATATCTGGAAGCGGCTGGTAAACCGCCAATGGCAAAAACTGGCCAATGAATACCTGGGCTATAGCGACCCGCGCGGTTACTGGCCGCTGCGCCAGGCGATTTCCGATTATTTGCGCACTGCTCGCGCTGTAAATTGTGAATCTAAACAGGTGATTATCGTTAGCGGTACACAGCAGGCATTGGATTTAGCCGCCCGTTTGTTATTAGATCCGGGGGACAGTGTCTGGATGGAAGACCCTGGTTATTTCGGCGCTCGCGCAGCTTTTTTGGCCGCAGAAGCAAAACTAATTCCCGTTCCAACTGATGAAGACGGTTTGGATATTGAAGCAGCAATGAGTATTAAACCTTGCGCCAGGATGGCGTATGTTACGCCCTCGTTCCAATTTCCTATTGGCGCAACGATGAGCCTTGCCCGGCGTTGCCAATTGTTAGAGTGGGCCAAGGAATCCGATGCCTGGATTTTAGAAGATGATTACGATAGCGAATACCGCTACATTGGTCACCCACAGGCTTCTTTACAGGGTTTGGATAATCAGAATCGGGTTATTTACCTGGGCACGTTTAGCAAAGTGATGTTTCCTGGCCTGAGATTGGGATACCTGGTAGTTCCGTTAGATTTAGTGGACGCCTTCGCTTCAGCACGGGCTATTGCTGGCCGCAACAGCCCGATTATTGAACAGGCGGCGTTAGCAGAATTTATCAACGAAGGCCATTTTGCCCGCCATATTCGCCGTATGCGAGTGCTGTATCATAAACGGCAGCAAATGTTGATTGAGGCGGTTGCGCAAAACGGTTTATCGAACATTCTTGACCTGGAAACCCCGGAAGCCGGAATGCAATTAATCGCCTGGTTGCCACAAACCATGGATGATGAAAGAATTTCGAACTTGGCGAAAGAGAGCGGTTTAACGACTGCCCCGGTTTCGACCTATGGAATGCGATATAAAAAGAGGCCAGGTTTAATTTTGGGATATACTGCATTTCGAAAAAACGAGATTGAAGAAGGTTTGGAACGGTTAAAAAGAATATTAAGATGAAGTTTATGTGCTAGGCGCACACCATTGTGGAGATGCTGGAATATGAAACAACCGCGATGCCTACTGAAACGATGTGGCAACTCAATTCCCTACTCTAGGCTATGGAAGATTGAGGAAAAATAATGGCCAATCAAAAACATTTAAATATTCTTAAAAAAGGAGTTAAGGTTTGGAATCAATGGCGGGAGCTTAACCCGGATTTAATACCAGATCTCCACCATGCCAATCTCACTGGCATAAACCTTGGAGAAGAAATTCTCACTAAGGGGAATGTTCGAAGGATAAACCTCAGTAATGCAGACCTCAGCAAGGCGAATCTTTATAAGGCGGATCTCCGCGGAGCAAATCTTTGTAAAGCGGATCTTCATGGGGCAAATCTTGAAGAGGCAATTCTCTTTTCAGCGAATTTAGAAAGAGCGAGCCTCCAGGAAGCGAATCTTGGTGGAGTGGTTCTCAACGAGGCGAATCTCAATAGAGCAGATCTCAGTAGAGCGGATCTTAACAAAGCAGATCTCTTACATGCTGATCTTACGATGACGAACCTCAGGGGGGCATTTCTTAGCAGGGCTGATCTTAAAAAGGCGAATCTTAGTAAAGCGGATATCAAGGGAGCGAGCCTCAGAAGTACAAGTCTTATTGGGGCAAATCTTAGTGGAGTGGATTTTGAAAATACGATATTACAGGCTACGGTTTTTAGTGAAACAAATCTGAAAGCAGCGAAAAATTTAGAAAAATGCATCTATCTAGGTAGAAATATTATCGACAGCACAACAATTATCGAATCAGAGAATTTGCCTTTGGAATTTTTACAGGGTTGTGGGTTAGCCGATTGGGAGATTGAGGCGACAAAACTACGCAACCCCGATTTGACCCCCACGCAAATTACTGATATTGTTTACCAGATCGATCACTTGCGATCTGAGAATCCTATTCAGCTCTACTCCTGCTTCATCAGCTATTCCCACAAAGATGAGACCTTCGCACAAAAACTCTTTAAAGACCTCCAAAGCAACGGCGTGCGTTGCTGGTTTGCGCCGGAACATGTAAAAAGAGGAGAAAAGCTCCACGAACAGATATTTGAACAAATCCATTTGAGAGACCGCCTACTGCTCATCCTTTCGGAAGAAAGCATTAACAGCGATTGGGTTGAGATGGAGGTCCGCGAGGCACGCAAACTAGAAAAAAAACAGAACGCCCGCAAGCTCTTCCCCATCCGCCTGGTGGATATGAAGGTGATAGAGGCTTGGCAATGCTTTGATGTCGACACCAAAAAAGACCTCGCCACCGAAGTGCGTGAATACTATATACCCGACTTCCGCGAACCATATTACCAAAAAGAGTTTGAGCGCTTGTTGGGGGATTTGCGGAAGTAATATCTATAGGAGTTTCCAAAACTATAGCCGGTTTTGAGGGATTTAAGTGGAACATAGATATGGCCGCGATATTTGCTGAAAGAATTATGCTTTTCCCTTTGAAGGCAAAAAAATCATTCAATAACTGTAATACCCCTTAAAAATTTTGGCTAATATTTAATGATTGTTCAATGGCCAAGTATAGGTAAAGGTTTGCTAATTCATTGGTTGCATTTCAACATCTTATTGTATAGCTTCCACGCTTGCTTTGTGATGGCAAAGAGAGGAGGCCACTCATTACTGCAAAGTTTGAGCTTTTTCGAAAACGGAATGGAAAATTTATTTTTCGTTTCGTTGCTCCTGATGGAGAAATTATTTACCAGGGGCAAGAATATAAGGAATTAGAAGGTGCGCTGGAGGCAGTGGAGTTTATTAAAAAATCCGCTGGCTGGGTTGCCTTCAATATTCTCGATTCCGAAGTCAAAAGCACTCAATTTAAAGTCCCCAACTCATCAAAAATTACCAATAGTGAAGGCGTTCAAAAAGAAATCCTTAATAAGGAATTGGATCGCGTTAACAAAGTATTATCGGAGCTATTGTTAAAAAACTCCGAGCTGGAACACCAGCGATCCAAGGAAATTGTCAAAGAGCTTGCGGTTATGTTTTTGGACCTTACCGGTTTTTCTACCATGAAAGAATCCGACCGCCAAACAAAGGTAGAAATGCTTCGGGTGGTGGCATCCATGCTGCTCTCTAATGCCGGTGGAATGTATGTAAACACCTGGGGAGACGCCATTGTTGCCGGTTTTGAGGAAATGAACGAAGGCCTGGTTTGCGCCTGTAAGTTTATCCAGCATCTTGCGATTGAAAATATTACCGCTCGTATTGGAATGAGTTTTGGAAAAGCAATCGTAAATTACAACCCGCTAACCGATAAGATGGATATTAACGGAGATAGTATTAATGTTGGCGCAAGATTGGAGACAATGGCGGAAGTGAACGAAGTGCTCATCTCAAAAGAACTGTATGACCACCATGATATTAATCGTGACAAATATAATTTTAAACTCCACATGCGGCCGTTGAAAAAATCGGTAGGAAATTTACCGGCAGGAACGCTGGTGGAATGTTATGGAGTTAAGTTGAAAAATTGAGGTGGGTTTTTGCAGAGTAGAAAATTTATAAACTTTTATGCCTTCAAGATTTCAGTTCTTCTAGCTTCCGTTTTAAAAATTTTATTTCAATTGAATTTGAAGCTAATTCGATTGCCGTTTTTAACGATTGAATCGCTTCCGTTTTCTGCTTCAAAGAAATCTGAAAATCCGCTTTAATCGAATGATATAGGTAATTGCCCTTCAAGCGTTTATCATTTTCAAAATTGCTCAATTCGCTTAGAGCGGTTTCAGCGCCTTTCACTTTTTCTAAAACTACCAGCCGGTTCAAAGCCACAACCGGTGTAGGATTAATCCGTTCCAGGTGATCGTACAGGAAAAGAATTCCTTCCCAATGGATTTTATCGTAGCTTTCCGCGGTGGAATAAAAAGCCGCAATACCGGCTTCCAAATGGTACTGCGATAACCGGATTCCATGAGAAGATTTCGCTAAAAAATAAGTTCCCCACCGAATGTAGTCACGATTCCACAGCGAGCGATCTTGCTGCGCTAACGTAAGCAATTCTCCCTGCTGATTTTGACGAGCATCAAACCGGGAGGTGTTAAAACACATTAACGCCAGCAGCGCATTTAACTCCGGGGTATTGCAATAGCGATTCTTATGCAAAATAATCGCTAACCGGATCGCTTCCTCACAAATATCCCTTCGGATTAATTGTTCGCCCTCGGTGGATTTGTAGCCTTCGGTAAACAACAGGTAAATTACTTTTAAAACAATCTCAAGACGGTTAGACAGTTCGCTTCCCTCCGGCACAGCCAACTCACTAACGTTTTCCTGAAATTTCTTTTTAGCGCGGGTAATTGCTTTTTTGACAGCGGCATCCTGTTTCATCAATGATTTGGCAATTTCTCTAACGCTTAACCCGCATAGCAATTTAAGGCAGAGCATAATTTGCTCCGCTTCTTTTAGGGAGGGATGGCAGCAGGCAAAAATCATTTTTAACTGCTCGTCGGGAATTTCGTCCTCGAAATTAATTTCTTTAGAACCGGGATTTTGGGAAAACGGCAATTGAGAAGGCTCTAGTTCTACGGATTTGTTTGCTCTTCTTAATTGGTCGATCAAATGATTGTTGGCAACGCGAAACAGCCAGGCTGTCGGATTTTTCGGAGTTTCGTGAAACGGCCAGATTCTCATCGCTTTTAATAATGCTTCCTGAACAGCATCTTCAATAAAATCAATGTGATAAGGGGAATATTTATTTACAAGGTAGGCTACAATTTTGCTATATTCGTGGCGAAATAGTAGCTCGAATGTGTCATTCAATTTAAAGTTTCCTCTCTCCATAACGCCGGCTTTCACAATTTCTGATGCGCCTGTTCAATAAGCGAATTCGGAGATAATCTCCGCGACAGATAAACGTTACGGAGACCGCTAACGCTAATCTCCGTAACGATTGTAAATAAAGCAAATTTATCTCTTAATGTGAATGTATAAAAAAACACTTACATATCCATATTCAGAATTTCCCGAATTTCGACTTCCCCGTTATTTTCGAAAATCGGGCAGCCTTTGGAAAGCTCTACTGCTTCGGCTAAATCACTAGCGTTTACAATGAGATAGCCACCAACGATTTCTTTGCCTTCGGTATACGGGCCATCGGAAATTACTTTGTTGGCGCCGGCTACTTTTTTCCCTTCTCGTGAAAGCGGCAATCCATCTGCGTACTGGCCGTTTTCTGCCAACCCTTTAATCCAGGTGCCCCAGGCTTGCATGTGTGCTTGTTTTTCCTCCGGGGATAATTCTGCCATGCGAGCATCACCGCCACGAAATAAATACATAAATTTGAGCATTTTGATCTCCTTTAGTTGTTGGTTTAAGTGAGGTATATAGCCGAGGGCTGAGAGCGTAGGGCTGAGGGGGGAGTGTAATCTCATATTCCTTTACATTTTGCCCTTAGCTCTCTGCCCTCAGCGCTTCACTAACTATACTTCATCGCCTCTTTACCAAAATACTTGCGCAAAATACCGAGCTGCCCAATATGATATGCCTCATGATGAGCGAAAAATGCAATGATTTGATCCATGCGCTGACCCATTGGCACTTTGAATGGCCCTTCTGCATTTAATTGCTCTGCTGTAAGCGATTTTAACTTTTCCTCAAGTTTTGGTGTTATTTCATCAAAGTCTTTAGCGCATGTATCCAGGCCGGGATATTCTGCTGCCGGGTTAATTCCCTTGCCATGTTCGAATAACCCGGGATGCGGTTCCGTAACGCCTGCCCCCAAAACATTGGTCAGCGCATACCGTGATGATACAATATGGCCAGCCAGCCAGGCAGCATGGTTCGTGTATTCGTTTAGTTGTGCGGATTTATTGTTTTCCAAACCCTCAACAACGTTTTTGAACAAACGATTATGAAGTTCAAATTGCGCTGTAATTAAATTTAGTGTTCCATCCATATTTGTTCCTTTCGGTTTTCTGTAATTTATATTGTTTGATTAGAGAACGAATCGGAAATAGATTTGGAGACATTTTTTAAGAATAAATATGAAAGTCAGTATTAATAAGATCATCCGTTATTTTGAAGTCGACGCTGAATATCGTCTAAAACTCGGTGTGTTATTTCAGCTATTGCAAGAGACGGTAATCCGGCATACGGAAGCTGTTGGTATGAGCACGCAAGAAATATTAGAACAACGCGGCACAGCCTGGGTGTTACACACCAAATCACGATTGAAATTCATCGTTATCCTAAATACCGGGAAGAGATTACAGCGATAACCTGGGCACGGGGATTGGAGGGCGTTAAAGCATTACGAGAATTTGAAGTGTTTGCCGGAACCGAAAAAGTTGCCAGCGCTTCCACAACCTGGCTTTACATTGATGTTGATAAAAAGCGCGTCAGAAAAATTCCGGAAGACATGCCGGAAATTTATACTATTGAACCTGAAGCTGCCCTCGAAGAACCTGTCGAGAAATGGAAAGGCGACCCTGATTTCGTGGCCGATTTCGAAATGGAAATCACTATTCGTGTTTCGGATTATGATGTTAACGGGCATGTAAACAATTCGATGTATATCGATTACCTTACAACAGCATTATTCGAATTTTATGGTAAGTCGAAGAAAATCAATATGTTGAAAATCCGTTATCTTCAGGAAATCGATATGGCGATTCGTTCGACAAAGGTTGGTATAAAAACAGCGAATGGGAAAATTCTGTATAAAATATTCAACGCTGACGTTGTTTATGCCTTTGGAGAAACGTGTATCGATAAAGTTTAGGAAATTTTTGACCATCTTGCCTTTGACATCGCGGTTACTGATAGGCAACTTATTTTGCTATCTCAAAATCTCGTGGAAGAGTTCCTAAACTTGCAACGCCTTTAACCTATCTCGCCACCGCCAGCTTTTCAATTTTCTCAATGGTTTTTTCACCGTCGCTGATGATAACTTTGTAGAGATAAACGCCGTTTGCCAAAATATTACCATCACGATCGCGGCCATCCCAATAAATTTTGTTGAAGCCGGGTTGGGCAAAATCCTGAATTTCCTGGATGATGCGCCCGGTGACGGTATAAATTTTAATCGTTACATCGCCGCTGCCATTGGGCGATTGGAATTGAAAGGTAAAATGGGTTTCTTCTTCCATCGGGTTCGGCCAATTAACGACATCGGCAAGGCTAACTTCGCTGGCTGAGGTGGTGGTAAAGTTGACAGTCGCCTCTGTTTGATTGTTCAAATTATCCCAGGCGGAAATTCGCATTGAATGCCGCCCGGAGGCAAGCGCTGGCAGGGTGTAACGCAATTCGCCTTCGGTAAAACGGTCTTCGTAATAGACAAAAAATTCCGTTACATCTTTTTTGATATTATCGTCAATAGTCAATTCAATACGATGCCCGACCTCGCCGGTGAGGTTAATGCCGCTCTCATCGCTCAATTGTATCGCGATTACCGGCTGCTGGCCGACGTAATCGCCATGAAAAAAGTCCGGCTGATTGGGAAATGTAAAAACGATATTGGGGCCGGCATTATCGTTCACTTGCGATTCCGTTCCGAAAAATAACAACTCATTATTATGACCTGCTGCATCGCGGAGGTTATCGCTCCAGGCATAAATGCTGATGCGACCGGTGAGGGAGTTTTTGTATTTAATCGATTTTGGAACGATAAAGCTGGCGCCATCAATTTTACCATTTTCCACCGTCACCACGCCTTTGAAAATGGTGCCGCCCTGGTAAACGTAGTTTACGCCGAGGTTGTTGAGGCTATCCACGGCATCTGCGACCCGAATTAAGGCTTTTCCATTAAAATTGGTGATCGGGTTATTTTCGGAATCGTAAATGCTGGCATCAACAGATACGGTAGAAAGCGCCTTTAACGTATCATTCGAAATTCGGTCGATTTTAACCACATGCTGCGGATCGGCGAGGTTTAGGGCTGTCTCTTATACACATCTGACGCTGCCGACGAGCTTCTTGGTG
>CAXHHS010000136.1:0-11502 GCA_964015645.1 uncultured bacterium | reverse complement strand
CCAAAGAATCATAAATGCACTATATTTTAACCTCCGGGAGGTTGGTATTACGTACTTATTAAATTCCTAATGTTTCATCCAAACTTTCATCTTCTACTTCCGCCTTTTCTGTTTTTCGCACATGATGAATTCGCTGGATGGCGGTTAAGTTTGCGAAGATTGCAACGACCCATAATATAAAAATTAACGCATAGACATGGATCATCGATGAAAGACCAATTAAAACGATTCTTTCTGCCCGCTGCATCATGCCAACTTTGCATTCTATACCAGCGCCTTCTGCCCTGGCGCGCACATAGCTAACCATAATGGAGCCGATAAGGGCAAAAAAAGTAACATAATATGTGGCGATATAAAGGCTGCTCTCGAACGCTTGTAAATAAATCAATAGCCCGAAGAACATTAAAAACTCGCCATAACGATCGAGGCTGGAATCGAAGATTGCACCGAATTTTGATGCTATCGAACGCTTGCGGGCAATTTTGCCGTCAAACGTATCGCAGATACCGCCAAGAATAATAAAACCGCCGCCAAGACGCAAACTTCCAACCGCATAAAAAAATGCACCAATCGCTGAAAAAATGAGACCTAAAACGGTAAAAAAGTTAGGATGGATTTTTAGTTTGATAAATAAATCGATGGGGTAATCAATTGCTTTTTCCCACATTCCTCTAAGAAATGGGGGAATAATCGTAAATCCCTCTTTAGCCATGTATTATGCTCTTTCATTATTCTATCGGTTTAAAGTTTTTGCCAGCGATTAGCAAAACTATTTCGCCTTTCAATCGCCTTGTTTGTAATTCGCCTAACAAAGGTTCGGCATTCCCCCTGATGAACTCTTCAAACGTCTTGGTTAATTCACGCGAAACAACAATATAACGATTCCCGAAATGTTTCACAATATCTTCAATTGTTTTTTGAAGCCGGGGAGCGGTTTCGTATAAAATGATTGTACCGGGTTCTTCGCTTAAGAATTGAAGTTTAGTTTGCCGTCCTTTTTTGCGAGGTAGGAATCCCTCGAATACAAAACGATTCGTCGGCAACCCGGAAGCAATTAGCGCCGGAATTGCCGCTGTTGCGCCCGGTACCGGCACGATGGTGATTTTTGCTTGTATTGCAGCTTTTACCAGTTTATGCGCCGGATCGGATATTCCCGGCGTCCCGGCATCAGAAACCAGGGCGATTTGCTGCCCTTCTTTCAAAAATTGAATGATTTGTGGAATCCGCCCTGCTTCGTTATGGGAATGGTAGCTAAGAAGTCGATTTTTAATTTCGTAATGTGCTAACAGTCTACCGGTCACCCGCGTATCTTCGGCGAGAATGGCATTAGCTTCTTTTAAAATTCGAACTGCTCGAAATGTCATATCTTCCAGGTTGCCAATGGGCGTACTAACGATATGGAGGGTTCCTGTAGTGGAACATTGGTTGATATTTTTCATTTTTTTCTAAAATGGTTTAAAAAGCCCAAAGTAAGCGGCGAGCGTTCCTAATAAAATCGTTAGCCACCAAAACATCTTTCCTTGTTCCGGCTTTTTTGCAGCAAAGGTTAGCATTCCGCCCAGGACGACCCAAATAACCACTTTGGAGATAAACCAGCCATCACCATAGGAATAGCCGAATTTCGCCATCATTCCAAACCCGCCAACCAACGCTAGCAGCAACCCGATGCCGTGAATCATACCAATCTGTTTGCGAAATCCATATTCGCGATTGCCGCCGTTAATCGCATGAAGTATCGCTCCTCCTAACGATACAAGAATCATTATAACTCCCAACAAGTGAATTAGTTTGTACAGTAATGGTGACATGAAAAGGCCTCCTTGTTTATTAGATAGATTTTACCAAATTAACGTTATCGGGTACTGAGTAAAGAATTTATCGGTTGTTATAACTAACATATTTTCGATTACAGCTTGAGTGATGATTAATCAGAAGTCGTTTAGGGAACATTGATCGCAATTACCACAAGATGGCTCATCTAAAAAGCCAAAGTATTCCGAGATAAACACTCTCCGGCAGGATTCCGCACGATAGTATTGCACCATGGAAAGCAGTTTCTTTTGGTTGCTCATTAGTTTTGCTTCGTGATGGTCTTCATCTAATAGAACCTCCGGCAATTCTCCCAATACTTTCAAATTGCTGTTTTCGATGCTGCCTTCAATTATACCGTAGCGATCTAACATATTCATGGCAGTTTCCAGGCGAAAGTCATGGCGATTTTTAAAATTAAGCTGCTCTCGTAAATATTCGCTGCCCATCGAGTTTGCAACGTGCTCATTTTGATAAATCAATGCAAACAACCGTTCATAAAAATGCGGCTGGGGATTCGACCATTTCACAAACTCCATTTGGGTCGCAAGATCATTTTGCCCGAAAAGCAGCAAACAAAGCGATGGTTTGCCATCCCGGCCGGCACGGCCAATTTCCTGGTAATAAGACTCGAGGGAGCCGGGCATTTCCGCATGTACCACAAAGCGGATATCCGGTTTGTCGATGCCCATTCCGAAGGCATTTGTCGCCAGCACCAGTTCATTTTCGCCTTCGATAAACTTACGCTGCATCCGCTTGCGGTCTTTCGCATCGAGTTTACCATGATAAATCCAATGCCGAATGCGCTTGCGGCTCAGCAACTCGGAATAATATTCCAGCGATTTAATCAGGGAAAAATAGATAATCCCGGAACCGGGATAGTTTTTGATGGCGTAGAGAATACCTTCCATTTTTTCTTCTTCCGAAATCACATCGCGGGCTTCCAGGCGGAGGTTGGGGCGCTCAATCCCCTGGTGAAAAATTTTCATATCCGCCGCATCAACATTCAGCTTCTCGATAATGTCTTCTTGAACATCCGGTGTTGCTGTGGCTGTTAAGGCGATGGTTAACGGATTGCCGATCAGTTCCCGAAATTCGCCGATGCGCGAATAATCCGGGCGAAAATCGTGTCCCCATTCGGAAATACAGTGCGCTTCATCGACCGCCAGCAAACTGATGTTAGCGCGAGTGATCTTTTCTACAAACTCCGGCTTGCGAAACCGCTCCGGTGTTACATAGAGCATCTTGACGTTTCCATCCAAAAATTTTTGGAGACGTATCTCGCGGTCTTTTCCGGAAACGGTGGAGTTGATAAATGTGGCTGGAATATCTTTTTTGCGCAGCGCATCTACCTGGTCCTGCATCAGCGCAATTAACGGGCTAATAACCAATGTGCCGCCTTCAAAGCACAATGCCGGCACCTGGTAGCAGAGCGATTTACCGCCACCAGTGGGCATCAATACCAGGGCATGGTCTTTTTTATCTTTTGAATTCAGCAACCTGTGAATAATTTTCTCTTGCAGCCCCCGAAAAGAGGTGAATCCGAAATAATGGTTTAGAACGTTTAATGGATCTTTTAACATATTGTAAATAACTCTTTTCTGTTTTTAGTGGGATTTCGGCTCCATAAGAAATCCCTAATGATTCGGGATCAAATATATTACCCATCGAATTGGAAAACCCATAGAAAAGATTTTTTGATTTTTTTGATTTTTTGACTGAAATCACCGATAAAGTTTTGTAAATGCTTATCCTTACAGAACGCAGGTGAATTGGGAAAGCCTGTGGGAGGATGATTGCGAAAAAGGAGTTGGGAACTGCATCATTCCATATAATTGATTTCAAACATTATTACGGGATTGATAAAATGAGCAGGTTGAGTTTTTTGAATATATCAACACAAATTCTGCTAATCTTATTTATTCTGTTGAGAAAAAGCATGTGGAGCATGGCAAAGGCTGGTCGCCTGAAGCCGATAACCTCTACGGCTGACTAAAGGAACTCTCCGTAGGTTAGGATACCATACCTACGGAGGGTTCTACGATGGTAATTTGTATTACTATCGATGAGATAAACCGCTCGTTTACCTCATTCTTTTAAAGGGACTTATGTTTAACGCGACAGGGATGGATTATTCCAAATGAAAGCGCTGGGAATTTTAATGCTACTTTTTTTCTTCGCGACATTAATGGTGGGTTTAAACCAAAATCAACCGTTGATGGAAAGTGTTCAACACTCAATTCTGGTTTTTGTCATATTTTCGGTACTGATTTTGCTAATATCAGTGGGACATAAACAAAGTACGAACAAGAATTTGAGAGTTGATTTGGAAGGAAAAGATAATTCAGCGCCAAATGATTGACAGATAACCACAACCGCTAAAACATAAGATAGGGGAAACTCATGAAGGCAGTACACGTTATTGATCCCACCTGGCAAGCATATCATCAAAAAAAAGCAACCGATCTTCGCGATAAACTTATGGTAAAATATTTAGGGCTGGTACATTATGTTGTTAACAAGTTATTTAAAACCGTACCAACCAACGTTGCCCGGGAAGATTTGGTAAATATCGGGGTTATCGGGTTAAGTGAAGCGCTTGATCGCTATGATCCGTATTTCGGCATCAAGTTCGAAACCTATGCCATCCCTCGAATCCGCGGCGCTATTATCGACGAGCTGAGAAAACAGGATTGGATTCCTCGCTCCTTGCGCTCTAAATCTAATAAAATCAAGAAAATAGTAGAAGAATTAGAACAGGCGCATCGCGGCGAAATTAGCGATACGGCGATTGCCGGACAACTCGGTATTTCCGAATCGGAATACCATCAATGGCAGTCGCAGCTAAGTAATTCCTCAATGATTTCCCTGGATAAGCCGAATCCGAATTTAGATGACCATAATTTGTACGAAGCAATAGAAGATAGAACCTCGACAAATCCGTTAGAAAATATCGAAGAAGACGAAATGAAAGCATTATTGGTAAAAGTAATCAAAAAACTGCCGGAAAAGTCCAGGTTAGCGATTACATTATATTACTACGAACACCTTACGTTCAAGGAGATTGGGAAAATTTTAAGCGTGTCCGAATCACGGATTTCGCAAATCCATTCCGAAACGGTTGACCGTTTAAAACGGATGTTAACGAAAGAATACGCTGAATAATTATAACACAGGTGTGTGAAAAGTGTGTAAAATTTTACCACTTTTCACACACCTGTGTAAAAATTTATCCCAAACAACCTTGAAAAAGATCTCTGAAATCCCCGCCTAATTAGCAATTTTAAGAAAAATTAAAATTTTTAGCTGATTTAACTACCTGCTAAGCAACTCTCCGAAAAAGTGTGCGTTAATCCTTAAACGGTTTTTAATGAAAGTATCATTATTTTCGACGGAGGGTTAGATATGAAGAAAATTTATCGAATAACAGAAGATCAAAAATTAGGCGGTGTAATTGCTGGTTTTGGAGATTATTTTGAAATCGATCCGAATATATTGCGATTGCTGACCATTTTATTGTGTGTGGTATCGGGGTTTTTCCCGATAATTATTACCTATTTTATAGCCTGGATAATTCTGCCGGAAAGACCGCATCAATTACCGGAACCCAACGGGCAGGAGCAAACAGCGTAAAATCAATAAAGTATTGAAAGAGTATAAAAAAACAACGATAACCCTTTTTAATCCACTTTAAAAAGGGTTATTGTTTTAGCCAATTTTCTAACTCTAAAGCCGGTATTCTTTCAAAATGGTTTGTATTGTTTGTTGAGATTTTACAATCATGAATAATTGCCGTTGCAGCAATAAGAATATCTGCATCGCCAATGACCTTGCCACGTTTCAATAAATCCGCATAAAGATCAGCGGCTTTAACGATTATTTCATCATTTAGTGGTAAGATAGACATCTTGCTGCAAAGAAGATTAAAATTGGTAATTTGGCGAGTTGCATTTTTAGCTTTTAAACCCCGAAGAATCTCATACCTGGTTATGATAGATATTGTAAAACGACCATACGTTTTTAAATAATTGCGTGCATTTGATAATGCTTTCGGTTTTTTCTTTATGATAGCTGACAAAATATCGGTATCTAATACTACTCTCATTTTTTAATTCTATCTCCCCAAAAATTATCACGTTTGAGAGCAATTTCTTCTACCTCTCTAATATCTCGGTCTGTTAGGCCTTCATAAACTTTACCCGCTAAATCTAAAATTTCATCAATCGTGGATTCGGAAACCGGCTCAACAATAATTTTAACTTTTTGGCCTTCGGTAATATGAGGATGAGTTAATGGTTTAAACACTCCATTTTCAAATACGGCTTCAAGCATTTCCTGCATAAGTTAATCCTTTTTTAGTTTCACTTTCAAATACTTACTGTGCTTGTTAAAAACAATTAATAAATATGTATCAAGTATATGATCTTAAAACTCATAATTCAACTTCAAAAGGTGAAAATTATTCTTACATTATAGTCAAAACCCAATAAATGATAATTAAGCGAACACTTCATGATTCAACATTGCATCTCATAAGTTCAATATATTTTTCCCATCGTTCATAAACTTGCTCCCCGCTAAAAAGGGCCGCATTCCTCCGTTTTCCTTCTTGCAATATATTTTCGTAAATATCTTTCCAGCCGGCGAATTTATAGGGCGAGAAATAGGCATTGTGCCATAAAATGGTTAGGCAGCCGTTAAATTTTTCTACTTCGTTAAAAATTGTTAAAACTTCTGGTAGAATTTCTGCCATCGCGCTGTATTGGTAACGGCGAAATGTTGTATCCATGGCAATTAAGGGAATCTCCAGGAGCGGGTAAGGGCGATCTTCTCGGATGTTGTAGGGAAGAAAAGGAAAGGCGATGCCATTGCGAAAGCCGCTTTTTTCGGCAAATCCCAATGTGGAATCGTAGCTTAACCCCAGCGATTCTAGAATATCAAACGTGCAGGTCATGTCGAAATTTAGGTAATGAAACCGCCCGCCGGTTATGGGGAATGGAAAGCGCCCTGCTTCCGTTTTTAACAAAGAAGCGTCCAAATGGCTGCCAAAACCGCCATGAATTCCCACCTCTGATCCGTGTTGGCGAATTTCTTCGAACACGGATTGGATTTCCCGGGTGCGAATATCATAATCCGCATTTTGCAAGAAAGTGGTATACCCATTAAAGCGAGAGAGGGGCGATGCCTGAAAGAAATAATCCCTGTCGGTTATTTTCTCGCGTTGTGGCGAGATTTTTTGCTGTTCGGGGATAGCATATTGCGGTTTTGTATACAATTTGTTTTTGCTGCCGATGAAGTAAAATGAGGATTGCGCTGAATACTGCTCTTCAATATCTAAAATATCCGTAAAGTTGAACCAATAATCGCTGTGCGTTGCACGACGGCGTACAATTTTAGCAGCGGTTGCCAGGCGCTTTTTTTTGACCTGGCTAAAAACATCCTGGCGCCAGCCGGTGTAACATTTGTCGATATCGTGAGTGAGACAAATTGCCGATGAATTTTCTCCCCAGGCAGAAATCGATAACGACAGGTTGTAAACCCGCTCGATAGCGGTTTTAAGAATATCGAAATAATAGTTCACAACCGGAATTTGAGTGATATTTAGTTTCTTCTGCAAACTGGCATTGTAAGGATAGCGCAAAATGTTATGCCGGCTCATAAATTCAAATTCTTGCCAGCCGCTAAGAAAAAAAAAGCTCGCAGCTAAAATATCGTAGCGAATAAAGGCGCGATTATCCGAAAATCCCACAACATCTCCCTGGTCCTGTTTGGCAAACAGAAATGGAATTTCCCGGTTGCGCCAATTTTTTATAGTGATATTATTTCCCGGGAATGGATTGAGTGATTCGAAATAGCGGGTTTGGCAATCGTAAATATTTACTTTGCGGTCAGTTGTGCCGTACCCAATTTCAACCGCTTGAGGGACATTATAGATTTGGCGAAAGTAGTTTAAAACATAGGCGAATTTCGGAGTCATATTCCAAACTCATCTGAATAAAATCTGGCGGCGAATGTAAGAAAGGTTTGACAACAAAAGAAACATTAATTAAAATTGTCGCCGACTGAAATACAGAAATAACAACCAGCTATGAAAAATTTTCTCCGCAAATCCCTGATCGATACTGCCCATCTTTTGGAAGTTTTTGCCAAACAGTTACGTGGTGCTGCGGATAAAGTGATTCCGGAAAAGCGTCTTTTTCTATTAGATTGTGAGGCGCAAAATTGGGAGAATGTGCGCCCTTGTTTTGTTCTCTCCACCGGGCGTTCGGGAACACTATTATTAAATAATGTATTAGCATTTTCACCAAATGCAAGCCCGTTGCACGAGCCAGTGCCGGAATTATACCGGCCTTCCCGGTTGGCCTATGAAAAAATTTCGCATTCGCCGAAAATTTTTCGGGAAGTATTTAAAAGCGCCCGCGAGGAATATATTCTAAAAGCCGCCCGTCAGGATAAAGTTTATATCGAAACTAATAATCAATGCACCTTTTTTGCACCGGTTATCCGGGATATTTTTCCTAATGCGATTTTTATTCATCTGGTACGGCATCCCGGAAGTTTTGTGCGCAGCGGCATTCGCAGAAAGTGGTACACCGGCGAACATTCGCATGACATTGGCCGGATTGTGCCGCTGAATGGCGAGTTAAAAGAAAATTGGGAAACCCTTTCGCTAATCGAAAAAAACGCCTGGTTGTGGAATGAAACCAATAAGTTTATCGAAGACTTCAAAAAAGATTTACCGCCGGAAAGTTGCCTCTATGTAAAGGCAGAGCAACTTTTCAAAGATATCAAAATCACGGAAAAAATCTATAACTTTATCGGACTTGAAGAATTTAATCGCAAAAAAGTCGCAAAAGCGATTCGCAAACCGGCGAACGTTCAAAAAAAGGGCGATTTTCCGCCTTACAAAAATTGGCCGCAAGCGGATAAAGAACGGTTTAAAAAAATGACGCCGCTGGCAGCCAAATATGGTTATGAGTTATAATTCCAAAACACATCTCTTTTGAAAAAATTTACGAGGTTTAAAATGATGTTTATTCTAAGCTTAATAGGCAATATTTTCTACAAGGGAATTAAGCTGCGCAATAAAATTATCCAGGTGTATCTCAATCGATATTATTCAAAAAAGATGAAGCATTTTGGAAAAGGCACTCGCATTAGCGGGTTTAGCAGAATTAGCGGCTTGGAAAATATCGAAATTGATGATAATGTAATGATCGGTGAAAATGCCTTTATCCGGGGAGAAGGCGGCCTAAAAATTGGCGCGAATTGCCATTTTTCCCGCAATGTGGTTTTGTATACCCACAATCATAATTACGAAGGCATCGTGCTGCCGTATGACAACACCTTCCGCTATCGAAAAGTGATTATTGAAAAAAATGTTTGGGTGGGAATGAATGTGATTATTCTGCCGGGAGCGCACATTAAAGAAGGCGCTATAATCGGTGCCGGTGCTGTTGTGGGCGGCGTTGTGGAACCGCTTGCTATCGTTGGTGCGGCTTTGGGAAAACCCATCAAAAGCCGCGACAAAGAACATTACGATACATTGGAAAAAGAAAAGCGATATGGCGGACCTAACGGCGTCCCGATAGACAATTAAGTGGCGCTTAAGCTATTTGCTTGTTTTGGAACGTTTTATACCATCGACTAATCATGCCAATAAAGAAAGTGCGATAGCACCGAAAATTAGAAGAAAATAATCCTCAATGGCCTTTTGGAAAAAAATCCTTCCCAAATCGGAATTTTTTAAAAACGTTCTGAAATTATTCTCCAGTACCGTTGTTGCCGGTTTAATCCAGGCCGGGGCATTAACCATTATTACCCGGCTTTATTCCAAAGCGGACATTGGAAATTATCAACTTCTGTTGTCTATCATTCTTATCTTTGGATTGATTGCTTCCTTAAAATACGAGCAGGCCATCGTTCTTCCCAAAAAAGAAGAAGACCAGGATAATCTAATCGTTGTATCGATGCTGGTATTGATTGGTATGTCATTGTTTTTCCTGGCCTTATTCGGCCTGTTTGATGAACCGTTGTTGAACCTGCTAGATGCCGGGTCGATTTCAGAATATGCCGTATTTATTCCCATTGGTATTTTTTTAATCGGTTTACTGCAAGTTTGCCGGTTTATTCTCATCCGCAAAAAGCTGTTCGGCGATCTGGCAAAGAACAAAGTGTATCAAACCACCGCCAACCAGGGATTGGCAATTGGGTGGGGAGCGGTTAGCCCCAGTTTTATCGGGCTTTATGCCGGTTATATATTCGGCATTTTAGCACCGGTTGGGATTGTGCTGTCGAAAAAGCTTTTCACATTGAAATATTTTACACTCTCCGCTGCTCGCCGGTTAATGAATCAGTATAAAAAATTTCCGCTATTTAATACCGCTTCAATTTTCCTGAACAATTTTTCATTACAATTGCCGGTATTTATGTTTTCGAACTTTTTTGATGCGGATATTCTGGGCCTTTATGCCATTGCAAACCAGGCAACCGTAATGCCGATCAATTTAATTGGTGCTTCGGTTGCCCAGGTGTATTATAAGGAAGCCTCCGAGCGCTTTAACGACGGCGCGAGCGCTTTAATGAATATCTATTTACAAACCGTAAAAAAATTAACGCTGATTGGTTTGCTTCCCCTGGCGGCCATTGTTACGCTGGCGCCTTATTTAGCAGGTATCATTTTTGGAGAGGAATGGGCGGTGGCAGGTATTTATATGCAAATTATTAGCATTGGCATCTATTTTCGGTTTATCAACAGCCCGATTGCGACGACATTTTCAATCATCAATCGCCATGAAATTGCATTGGTACTCATCGCTGCTTCCGTTATTATCCGGTATGCTGCCATGTATATCTTTCGCGAAAACCCTATCAGTATGTTATGGGCTTTATCCATTGCAACGGCTGTTTTTTATGCGGCTTATAATCTTATGGTGTATTGGTTTATTCGAAAAGCAATACAAGCGGAGGCAAACAATGGTTTGTAGAAAATGAAAGAATGTCGTAAAATTGATGAATATTTTACATCTCACAAAAGGAGGCCATTATGAATTTTTTTACCCATTTGGAATGCGGATTGTGTGGAAAGGCATACGATGCCGATAAACTCTGGAATCTTTGTCTCGATTGCAAAAGACCGCTACTGGCGCGGTATGATCTTAAAGCCGCCAAAACTGCTTTCACAAAAGACTCACTTAAAGGCCGCCCGGAAACGCTTTGGCGCTACCAGGAAATGCTTCCGGTGCGCAAAGCGGAATGCCGGCTATCATTGGGGGAGGGATTTACACCCTTGATCGATGCCAAAAGGCTCAATCGTGCGGCTGGCTTTAATGGCCTTTATATAAAGGAAGAAGGCGTTAATCCAACCACCTCTTTTAAGGCCCGCGGCCTTTCGCTGGCGGTTTCCCGGGCATTGGAGTTGGGCGTTACTGCGCTCTCAATTCCCTCTGCCGGAAATGCTGCCGGGGCAATGAGTGCCTATGCTGCTCTTGCCGGTTTGGAAGCCCATGTTTACATGCCGCAGGATGTTCCCAAACCGTTTATTTCGGAATGCAAGGCATTGGGCGCTTCCGTTAATTTGATTAACGGTTTAATTACCGATTGCGGTAAAATCGCTGCCAAAGATGTTGCAGAGTTTGGCCGCTTTGATGTATCTACATTAAAAGAACCCTATCGCCTGGAAGGTAAAAAAAC
>CAXHHS010000135.1:0-11516 GCA_964015645.1 uncultured bacterium | reverse complement strand
GCTGATCGGAATACTGTTGCTGCATTTCATTCAGACGAGCGATGGGCATTGTAGGGTCCAGGCCGCCTTGCAACATCAACATCGGGCCGCTGTAATTTGCGAATGTGTTATCGTATTCATCCGGTTGGTAAGTGGGCCACACAGGTTCTCTTCGGGCAAAGGAGGTGCTGACGCCGGTTGCTATCAGGTAGCTTTCCAGGGCAGCTTCGAACTCTTCGGCTGCCGGTGCATCGTCCTTCCACAATTCCGAAGTTGCAATATGAATTTGCAGCGCCTGAGAATGGCTTTCCGGCTCGCCTAAAAATTCGTTGAGGGCCTCTGAGAAATGATTTAACGCCTCAACATCCGCTGAGGCACAGCGATTTATGCGGTGAATAATCGCTGGGACATATTCCCGAAAGGGACTGCCGATTAGCAGAAAACCGCCTAAAACTTGCCTCAAAAAAGAAGGAGAGAGATCTAATTCGCTGCAATGGCCGTTTTCTAGAAGGTTAAAGAGGTTTTCGGTAAAGGCTTGCGGATTTGTTCCAAGATAAATAGAGCAGGTAGGATCTTGGGCGCAGCGATCTAAAAATTTTCGCCCGATTTCATCCATTCCGACATCAAACTCGCTAAAGCTCCAATCCGCCGGTACCAGGCCATCCATAATAACGCCATCCGGTTGATTGGGAAATAACTGCAAATAGCGGTTGAGTAAGAAAGTGCCGTAAGAAGCACCCCAAACCCAAACTTTCTGGCCCGGTTCGCGAGTTGCCTCGATTAACGCGCCCAAATCACGAGCGCTTTCGCTAACGGTAAACGCATTCAGGGTATCACCGTATTGTGCCAGTAAATATGCAGCACAATCCGCGGTTTCGTTATTGGTAATTTCCCTACCTCCGTCACTGGTTTCCGCTTCCTGTTCAGGGCAGCTTAATCGCTGTGAGCCGCCCACACCACGATGATCCAGGGTATAAATGTCGAGATCCGAAAAAATCTGGGCGAATGATGCCGGTGCACCAAAACTGGCAATCCCGGAATCGCCTGGGCCGCCATTCAAAAACCAGAATTGCCCCCGGCTACTGTTTTGCGCCGGCAACCGTTTTACGGCAATACCAATTTTTGCGCCGTTTGGATCATTATGAAATAGCGGCAGCATTACAGTGGCGCATTCTGCCAAACCATCATTCGCACCCGGGACCAGAGAGCAACTTTCCCAATTTATTTGCAATTCCTGGGAAAAAATATTTTCATTCAAAAGAAGCAAACTTATAAACAGGTTCAAGATGAGATAAAAAAAAGTTGATGTATACACTAATATTCTCCCTTTTGAAGATTATTGTCGCGGATTAATTGATATGATTATGCGATTTAAAAAACTTTCGTTTCATCTTCTTTTCTTCCTGAAGTTATGATTAAGATTTAACCATAACTTCAGGTCATATAAATTTCAAATTCCATACCAAAATAAAACAGCTATTCAAAAAAAATTTCAAATAACTGTTTTTAATAAAGTTATTAAAAAAATTGATTTTCGTCGTTTTTGTGAAGATCAAACGATATTTCGTTTGCCGACGATATTTCGTTGGTTTTAGATTTTTATGACAGAATGATTGGTTTGAAGAATAATTTTTTTTGAAACGGGGATTAGAGAATCAGGAATGGAGAGAACGGGTGAAGTCTTCGATTTACTCCCGGCTATCTGGGATTTCTCCAATAAAATATTCGACATTGGGAACTACACACGCCCCCCCGGGCTAAGTCTTACGCTGAATACCCAGCTTCTTCATTCGAGAGGCCAGCGTTGTTGGCTTAATATCCAAAACTTTCGCAGCTCCCTGTTCTCCTCGAATCTTCCAACCAGTTCGCTCAAGCGTTTCGCTAATGTATTTTTTCTCCATCGCTTCCAATGTTAGAACCCCGTTGCCGTTTTGAACGACACTGTTCTTCGGCAGCCAATCACCTAAAACCAGTTTTTTACTAGTGCTTAGAATAACCGCACGCTCAATTACATTTTCTAACTCCCGAACGTTTCCGGGCCAGGAGTAGCATTTCAGTTTTTCCATTGTGGATTGAGATATGGTTTCGATTTTTTTGCCAGTTTGCACGCTGTATTTTTCAACAAAATGCTGCACCAGCAATGGAATGTCTTCACGACGCTCTCGCAGCGAGGGGCTTTCGATGGGAACCACATTCAGGCGATAATACAAATCTTCGCGAAAGCCGTCTTCTTCTACCGCTTGCGCCAGGTCGCGGTTGGTGGCAGCGATTACTCGCACATCAACCTTGATAGTCTCAATCCCTCCCAACCGCTCAAATTCACCTTCCTGAAGGACACGGAGTAATTTGGGCTGCAAAGCTAGCGAAAGCTCACCGATTTCATCGAGGAAAATCGTACCGCCACTTGCCAATTCGAAGCGCCCGATTTTTCGGGAAACTGCGCCGGTAAATGCGCCTTTTTCGTGGCCGAACAATTCGTTTTCGATTAAATCCGCTGGCAATGCTGCACAGTTTACTTTTACCAGCGAGCGTTCGCTTCGCTGGCTCAAATCGTGAATTGCCCGCGCTAATAATTCTTTGCCAGTGCCAGATTCACCGAGGATTAACACGCTTGCGTCTGTTGCAGCAACTTTTTCGACTTCACTGAGTACTCGCTTTAACGGCTCGCTTTGGCCGATTATATCGCTAAAATTGTGCTCTAGGCGAATTTCATCTTTTAAATAGTTGTTTTCCGCTTGCAAACGGTTTTTGAGTATTTCGACTTCCGAAAGGGCATTTTTCAATGCTTCGGCAGCCCTGGTTTTTTCTCCGACTTCATTCTCTAACGCTATAGAATATTTTTTCAACTGTTTATGAGCGTTGGTAAATTGTCGTTCCAATACAATGCCTAACGATATCAGGAAAACCAGCAATCCCCAGGCTGATAAATCGTATGCCCAGGCAAAAACATCGATGAACCCTGCCAGAATGTCGAAGACAACAATAACGGCAAAAACGGCAAATCCGGCAGTAATAATTTTAGCCTCCATCTTTCCCTTTAATGCAGCTTTGATGCTGGTGACTAAGAGCATAACAACAATGATTCCCAGCAAAAAAATGAACAATAATTCTAACGTTTCCACCACCCATAGCGGTGTAATATGAGCAACATGCAGGAACAAAGCGATTCCACCATACAATAGAAAAAACTGCTGTGAACGATGAATGATGGATTTATTTGGAAGATTGAAAGTGTGTTTAAAATAGGCGCAAAGTCCTGCAACGGTTAGATATTGAAAGGGAACTAACACATAAAACCAAATATCGGTTGTTGGAAAAAATAGCTGCCAGAGCGGCGATCCGCTAACAATCCAAATGCCGGCACTAAAGGATAGTAATCCGAATGAAAAATACGTTTTTTGATCTCGCCGGGAAATGAACGTTAGCAGAAAAAAAAGACCGATTCCGGCAAAAAGAAATCCTAAAACGAAGAATTGGGTGTCTTTCTCGATGAGCGTTTCAATATAGTCCGAACGGGAAAGCAGTTGAACATCTGCCAGACCAATCGCATCGGCATGTTGGGAGTAAATTCGGAAATAAAGCATTTTGTTTGGAAAATCTTTATCTAATGGAATGAGATGCCAGCGCGGGCCGTTAAAGAATCCATCACCCGGTTTATTTACCGTACGGTAAGTATAAATTTTTGTTTGGTTAAGGTAAATCTCCCCGGCAAACCCGATAGCCCGAATATGCAAATTGGGGTCACGCCAGTTGCCATCGGGCAGCGGAACCCGAAGCCACAAAATTACTTCCCCATTGCGGCCCAACGGAGTCGATTCGCCCTCCGCAAATGCCAGCGGCTCCCAGGATGCTGTAGCGAGCGAATCGAATATCCACGTCGCAACACCATTCGAGTCTACAGGAGAATCTCCCCAACGATATTCCCAACCTTGCGATATTTTCAGCGGGGGATCATTTTCTTGCTGGATAATGTTTTTTTCGGATAAATTTTGTGAAAAAGCATGATTGAGAATTGGATTAAAAGCGACAGTAAAAAGAAGAATGTATAAAAAAAACCTTAAATCCAAATTGGCAAAGTAGCCAATTCGGGAATTATTTTCAGGAAAATAATAGTTTTGTAACATGGGCGATCTCCTTATTTAATCACCCACGTTACGACAAATCCCATTTATATGTTCATTATACTTGATACTTGGTCAAAAATATTTTATATCGATAATGTTGCTATTGTACTTTATTGATCGAGCAGTTTCGTATTTACCCGCTAACAAATCGCCAAATCACCTAATCACTAAATCACCATCATTCCGTGCCTAACAATTCTATTCCCTCATTATTGAGGCTCCAGTTGTACCAAAAGGTGTCAAACCCATCCAACCGTCGAGGGCAGTTTTCCGGTTCGCCCTTAAACGATTTTGATTCCGGGTCATACTCGCAATCGGAATCGATATCGATCCAGCGATCATCTTCTTTTTCAAAGCCGCTCCCCCTGGTTATAAAGGCAGCCGTGGATTCGAAAATCTCTGTCTTTTTAGGACGGTAGAGAAAAATTTTAGCATCGCCGATTGTAAAGGCATTGCCATTTTCGAATTCTTTATAGGGAATCGCATACGGTTTTCCTTCAAAATGAAAGGCGAAAATCGGATCCTTCGTTTTTAAGCGTTTGTCTTTTGCCTTTAGCCCGCGAAATCCATCCGGCCCATTAAAATAATTGCCGTAACCTTCAGGGGCATCTTCCCGGCCTTTCACGGAGAGCGCCTGGGTTTGGGGGTATTTTTTTACCCAATCTTTCCACTGCATTTTTTCACCATAGGGAAGCTCAACCATCCTGGTGCCTTTTAACTCTCCGCCGATTATCTCCTTGGCCATAATCGACCAGTAGCTATTGGTTTCGTCGTCACGCATAATTAACGAGGCATTGATTAATCCACCAGAGGCTTCCAGTGTGTGAGTTCTGCCATAATATTCCCGGTCGTACACGACGGCCGCATTGGCCAGCGGTCACCATACTGCGGCAAATTTGGTATCGCCAATTTGGTCGTTTACTACTTCGTGAGAATTAAGGAGATTTAGGCTGTAGGCGCGTGCTTGTCCCTCAATTACCACCCCAAGCACCCAGGTGTTAGAGCGAATATCGGCATCTTTTGCGGAAACATATTCCGGGTTGTTGATTGCTGCAATTGCACCACGCCGGAGAATTTGTTCGTATCCTTGGGGGGCATCTTTCGGTGTTGCTTGCCCTTGTGAAAAGCCGCTGCTGATAAAACTGATGATAATCCAAATCCAAAAGACTGTATGTTTGAGAATAGTTTTCATTTTATACCCCACGTTTTCGGTTCTATAATCATACAATGCCAAAAATTAAAACCTAAATAGATGATACTAGTCAAGCAGTAACACGTATTACAGACAGCTAAGGTTAATCTCAAATTAAAAGATTTCAAATGTGTGATATATATCATGCTAATGAATATTTGGGAACTCATAATTATACTGTATTTTATATAATCAGCACTTACCAAAGTCTTTAAAAACATAAATACACTGAAATTCAATTGAATTAATATTCATTGGATTAATATTTCCAGGTTGGTTGCAAAAAAGAAATTCAAGAGTTTATTCTTATGCTAATTAAAGGGCTATATCTATTTGAGGGAGAGTATCGAAGTGGATAATTCAACAGAAGAAAAAAATAAACTAAAAAAGTATGGGTACCCATTTTTTTCAGCAATCATATTCTTTCTTATAGGTGCAAGCGCGTTGTATTTAGCCGAAACATATTTTCGGCCAAAATTAGAAGCCTCGGAGGCAAAGAGGTTTGAAGAATTAAGCCAACAAGTTGAAGAAGGTGGACAATCATTTTCTTATTTACGACAATTCAGGAGTGTGCGAGTAACGATTTATAATATCGGAATCGCATTATTCAGTGCAATAATCGGAATTGGGTTTATATTATTTTCATTAGCTTTAGTAAAAGTAACTCGCTCGTCAAGTATCATTATCGATAGTGGATTTACATTATTAATAGAAAGGGCTCAGAAAATATCCAAAGATACCGACCAAAATGTTGAGGATGTTATTAATATTGCAAAGGCACTTGTAGGGTTGTTTGCGGCAATTTCTATCGCGATTATAATTACGGTAGAAGTTGATAGCAATAAATTAGCCGCCCCTATTTCCAAACTTGTTGGACCTATTAACAAAATCACTAAGAAATTGGATACATTAAATACTACTTTGGATAGTAGCCTGCTTAATACTAAAGAATCCATAGATAAAATACCTCCAAAGATCGATAGGGTAACCAGGAATCTAGATGAGATGAAGAGTTCAATTGTAGATTTATCGGGAGAGGTGAATGTTGGATCTTCTAAAATAGGCCAGAGAATTGAAAAATCTGTTAATGGCCTAAATAATACGATAAACCGGGAAAATCAAAAACAGTTAAAAAGAATGGATGGATTAACCTCCAAACTTGAAAATGTAAACGGTGAAATTGACGATCTTAATGAGACAAACAAAACACAAAATGTTTTAAACGATAGGGAATATGAGTATGTGAAGAAAAAAGAAAAAAGGAACATTTTTGTGAAGATTAAAGATTTTTTTGCCGGACGACAAGATTCTGATCCGAAAGTCCCAGGAATAAGTTTATCTACGATAAATAAAACCGGTAATGATAACCCCGTAATCGCTAAAATGACTGATGTCTCAAGCACGGCTTCCAATAATCAGTTATCTACACATCGGTATGCATATATCGTATATGAAGACTCATTTAGTGTAATACCACTTTCAGTACAAATGGAAGATAGTACAGATATTGTTATAGACGAATCATCCCGCAAAATAAAACAGCATATGGAAAAACCTAACCTCAAAACGCCTTATAAAAAGCGTTATCAAACAGCCTATGATCTGTTGCAAAATAATAAATTAGAGGAAGCGATTTTATTCTTTCAAGCGCTGATTGATGAAAATTCCAAACATCGCCTAACAGAAAACTGTTACTATTGGCTCGGAATGGCATATTATCAATCAGGTAAGTATAACGAGGCTATAGATAATTTCAAAAAAGTCCTAACGTTCGTCGGTAGGAATAAAGCTGACGATGCTTTATTAATGGCCGGAAAAACTTATTTGAAAATAAAGCAGCCGGAAAAATCAAGAGAATATTTTGAAAACCTTATCTTCAATTATCCCGATAGCGAGTATAAGAGTGACGCCAAACGTTATCTTACAAAACTTAATTGAACGGTTATTTTATCATTTTTTCATGCAAAAGTGGATAAGCAAAATCAATTAAGAACTAATAATCTCACCTCACATCCTCATCGTAACAAAACGTGTTTTTCAGTTTCAAAATCCAGATCTTTTCATCAATAGTGTTAAACGATTATAGGGGCAGTAACGAGGCTTACAGACTAAGAACTTGCATCTATTTCAATATTTCAATAGACCAACGACCTCACTGTTTTTGTTCGCTTTAGTTGTTTCATTAAAACCGCTTCAATCATTCATCCAAGTCCGTTATATTTTTACCATGCAGCCGTCTTTCGACATTATCGATATTATCAACCTCCTGGGCGCAGTACAGGGCATTATTTTGGCCGGGGCTATTTTTTCGATCCGCAAAGGCCATCAAATTGCCAACAGGGTTCTGGGAATCATCGTGGTTATTTGCGTCATTACGATTATCGATGCAAGTTTATATCGAACCCGGTACATCTTTTCAGTGTTATACTTGGCGGAACTACTGCCCCTATTTGCTTTTTTATTGGGGCCGTTGCTTTATTGGTATAGCAAATCGTTAGCTTCCAAAACGGTTTTGGTTTTCCGAAAACAATGGCTGCATTTTCTTCCGTTTGTCCTGGTGTTTTTATATCGGTTACCCTTTTTTTTGCAAAGCGAAACTGTTAAAATCGAATATTTAAAACAGCTTTATGAATTCTATCCAGCGGAGCTGTTTTTTCTGGCAGGCGCCGTGCGGCTACAAATTTTGATTTATTTGATCGTTTCCATTAAAGTGCTGATTCAACATGCGGAGAAGGTAAAAGATTTGTTCTCATCGCTGGAAGACGTCAGCTTGCTCTGGCTGCGAAATTTTTTGATGATCGCAGCGATTTTTCTGCTGGCATCCATGATCCGCCTAATATTTGATTACCGCATGGAAACCATCGAACTCGACCCATTGTTGTTTTCATTGCTAATTTATGTGATGAGTTTTATGGGGCTTTATCAACCGAAAATTTTTTCCGGCGATGAAAAAACCGAGCAAAGCCCCAAATACGCCAAATCTACCCTCAAGCCGGATATTGCTGAAAAACAGCTCGCAGAACTTTTTAACGCAATGGAAACCGAAAAGCTGTTTTTACAAAAAGATATCACTTTACAATCTCTGGCAGACCAGCTAAAGATGCCCGCGCATCATCTTTCGCAAATCATCAATGAAAAATTGAATAAAAATTTCTTTGATTTGATCAACCATTACCGGGTAGAAGAAGCTGGAACGTTGTTAAAAGACGCCAGTTACAACCATTACTCACTGGAAGCCATTGGCAACGAGGCCGGTTTTAAAGCCAAATCGACCTTCAATACCGTTTTCAAAAAATTTACCCAAATGACGCCATCGGAATACCGGATTAAAGCGTGTAGCGAAAAGCGTAAAGCATGAAAAATTAATGCTCTACGCTTTTCACTACGTGCTTTACAATTGCAACATAAAGTGGCCATTTACTATTTATAGGCAATATCGATCTAAACGCACTAAAAACCCAAAACCGCCCCGCCCTATAAGTCTGAACGCCTAAAATTTGCATTTCTTCATATTTCAGTTTAACATCGCTTTGAGGAAAAATAACCGGGTACCAAACAATCTCAAGAAAAGGTGTTAGAATGCAAACGATTGTTCTCAGGACGAATTACATCATCTCGATATTTGCTATAATGGTAAGTTTCTGGTTGTATAGTTGTACGAAAATGAGTGAAGAAGTTTGGGATAAAACCGCCGGTATGAACGGCAGCTTTGAAGTTACTCAATCGGGGTTGCCTGTAAACTGGCTGGTTTATACGCCAGAAACGATTCCGTCAGGAGACTACGAATTGATTATCGATACAACTCTCTACAAAGATGGAAAACAGTCTTTAAAATTCCTGGTTCGGAAATGTTCCGCCAATGGCGGTTGGACTTCTCCGGGATTCTGCAAAGAATACGAAGCAATTCCTGGCAAGACATACAAGATTAGTTTCTGGGTCAAAAACGAAGGATGTGAGTTTGTTACACAAGTAGGGGGCGTAAGTCCATTTGAAGGCGAATATGAAACGATTATCAAGTCGAAAGAAAATCTATACGAATGGAAGTATTTCGAGTATGAATATAGGATGCCTCCGAAAGAGAAATTTAATAGAATTCGCTTTGAGATGAACATACTGCATCCGGGTACTCTTTGGATTGATGATATCAGGATTGAAGATATTAATGGCAAGCTTGTGGAACCTACCGCCAGCTAAACTCAGTTATTGATGCTTATTTAAAGGGGGATACTTCTTATGGCACTATTTACTTCAAACCGGGAGCGGCGTCTTTGGTTATGGGCGCTGGCCGTTGTGGTGGCAATCTACTCCACCCTTGGGTTGGCAGCAACCCTGGCCAATGCATTACGAGATCGTGGCCTGATTGATGATTTTTTTGTCTTCAGCTTCCTTCTGGTTTTGGCGACTATCTTGACACAAGGATTGAAGGTACGGCCACGCGGCCTTGAGATCGGCATCGCATTGGGCATTGTGGCCGCCTACCTCATGGTGTTCGTTCGAATGGCAATTCCGGTGGAGGAGCGCACCCATCTTATCGAATACGGCGTGGTGGCTATCTTCATTTATGAAGCACTCGCCGAGCGAGCCAGCCAGGAGCGCCGCGTTCCGGTACCCGCCCTGCTTGCCATTCTGATCACGACGCTAATCGGAATACTCGACGAATGTATTCAAGCATTTCTACCCAACCGGGTGTTCGACCCCCGCGACATTCTGTTTAACTTTCTGGCAGGCGTAATGGCGGTTATCGCGAGTGTGGCATTAGGTTGGGCACGGCAGCGGGGGGGCCGCTAAAGGTCTGCGCTAATAGCTTACCGCGGGTGTCATTTGGTCGGAAAAAAGTTGAAGAAATAAGTTGTTAAATTCAATAGTAGATGGAGGCATATCATGTCTGTTCTCCTCGGTCTTTTATTTATTATCGTGGCGCTTTACATGCGCAATGAAATCAATAGCTTACGGCGTGAAATCCGACACTACACCCAGCGCGTGTTTAACCTGGAAAAGTATGTTAAGAAGCTGGAAGTACGGAATACACAAGCGGAGAAATCGCCGCAAGAACAACAGCCGGAAACCGTTTTCGAAACAGCGGCACTGGAAACGCGGAAAGAAGAACCCATTTCCCTAGCAAAAGAAACCGTAACAGGGGAAAAATCGCCGGAAACCAGGGCAAAAGATGCCAGTGTTGTTTCCCCGCCGAAAGCTGCTTACACCACTCGAAAAGCTGCTTCAACCCCTGGGTTTTGGCAGACAGTCGAGCAGCAATTTGCCGAAAACTGGACCGGTATTCTCGGCGCTATCATTTTGGTGATGGGCGTGGGTTTCCTGGGGATCTTTGCTGCACTCAAATTCTCGCCGGCGCTGCGGTTCCTGATGATAACTGCTTTTTCGGGATTTCTCTACGGAATCTTCTACTATTTTAACCTCAAGCAAAAATGGGTAAAGCTGGCCTTTTGGCTGCGCAGCAGTGCCGGTGCAATTTTTCTATTTGCCTGCCTTGGTGCCGGTGGTATTCCCGGGTTACAATGGATCTACGATCCGTTCTGGGGGTTGATTCTCCTGATAATCGGGATCGCCGTAAATCTTTATTTGGGAATTGCGGGAGGAAGGCAATTGTTTGCCTCCCTGCATGTTGTGTTGAGCGTTGTAGCGCTGGGCATTGCGCCGCAGAATAATCTTACATTTATCATCGCTGTTGTTGTTACTCTCTTTGGGATTGCGCTTACTTATCGCGAACTTTGGGATAAACATTTGCTGCTGACCGTTTCCGCCTTTTTTGTGTACCATCTCTATTGGTATTTTTCAGTAAAAGATGGCAACGTCTTGCCCCCATCGCAGAATTTGTTGGGGATTATCACTGTCATCATTGTGAGCGTCACGGCAGCGATTGTGCATTATCGGGAAGCCTATCGAACTCAAAAATTTGATTTCCTGCCGTTTACTGCCCATCTCATTAACTGGTTTTATTTTGGCGTGGGATTATTTGTGCATACCACCGGCTCGCCATGGAAAACTATTTTCATTTTTGCCGGGGCGATTGCAGCTTTTGTTTTAGCCAAACGTGCTCAAAAATTAAAAATTACCTGGCTGTATCACACCGACACACTAATTGCCCAGGCGACCGCTCTTATTGGTATAATGACGCTGGGGCGCTGGCAGGTTGAAACGTTTACCATTATTGCGTTGATATTTCTCGAATGCCTGCTGTTTCTCGTTGTGATGCTGCGAGA